>JAHFDX010000328.1:1625-5053 GCA_023248785.1 Myxococcales bacterium | reverse complement strand
TCCATCGTCCAATAACAAACGACATAGGGCGCAAGCGCCGGGCTCGGCAGGTGTTCGCGGTACCAAGCTCTCGCCATAAGAGGAGCACCTCTTAGACCCCGGGGCCAGGCATGACAAGATGGGCCCATCTTGTCATGCGAGGCGAAATGGGCCGGCTCCACGTCTTGCGCCGTTGCGCACGGACGCGTTCGCGCTACGTTGCGGCGTGCTTGGTAGGGTTTCCTTCGCTGGTGCTATTGCCGGTGTGTGTTTCGTCTTTGGATGCCGAAGCGTGTTCGGTATTGAAGAGCTTGCGCCCAGCGAGCGTGCGGCTGAGCCAACCCTTCCAGTTGCCGATGCCAGCGGCGCCGGAAATGCGGTCGATGGGACGTCGCAGCCCGTCGTCGATCCGCCTGGCCACGCCGTTGCAATTGCCGCTGGCCTTTATCACGCGTGTGCTCTGCTTGAAGACGGGCGAGTTAAGTGTTGGGGCAGAAATGATCTGGGCCAACTTGGAATCGGAGACACCGAATCCCGGGGCGACGAAGCATCAGAGCTGGGCAAGGCCTTGCCTAGCGTGGATTTTGGCGCGGGCGAATATGCAGTCGAAATTGCCGCCGGAACCGCCCACACCTGTGCACGACTCGCAAGCGGTGCCGTTCGTTGCTGGGGAGACAATGGGTATGGCAGGGTTTCACCCGCAACCACGCCATCCCTTGGGAGCAATCAAGGCGACGTCGCCAACGCGTCGCTTCACTTCAACCTCAACAGCGAATCGGCGGAAGCACTGTTCGTGGGATCGTATGCATCGTGCGTAAAGACCTCGAGCCGCGTGCGGTGTTGGGGAGAAGTCGCGGGTAAAATGTGGAAGGGCGAAGACGTTACGTTGCCGACAGCCCCCGCAACATCTCTTTCACCTGGCAACAACCCCGCTTGCGCTCTTTCCAATCGCAATCAGCTGTACTGCTGGAGCTCTGTAAACGACGCGTGCCAACTAGGCGAGTGCGGGCTCGTCAATCACACGGCGCCCAACAATCCTCCGATCCCGTTACCCTTCGTCCCGAGCGCAACGTACACAGCCCAAAGACACGCGTGTGCAAGATCATCGGCTGGTGAATTCGTTTGTTGGGGCGCTAACAACTATGCGCAACTTGGAACTGGGAACACAAACCCGGGTCAAGCGCCATTGGCATTTCGTGTTCCAACGGGACGTGCCGTCATCGACGCGGCCCTTGGCGACTACCACACGTGTGTCGTCTTCGACGACGCGACCGTGCGGTGTGTCGGTCAAAACTACACGGGCGCGCTCGCACGAACTGGTCAAGGAGTTTGGGGAAGTCAACCCGAAGACGTTGGTGAAGGGCTCGCCGCGTGCCGAATCGGTGTGGGCAGGCGAGTGCGCAAGGTCGCGATTGGCGGTCAATTCACGTGCGTATTACTTGAAACAGGTCGCGTGCTTTGCTTCGGGCAAAACTCGTACGGACAGCTCGGACTAGGACACACTATCCAGACGGGGACGGCTCCCTGGAATCTCGACGGTGCGCTCCAGCCGATCGATCTAGGCGACACGGAGTTAGCCGCAGGGCCGCCTTGACCGAGGTCGGTCCGTATGTCACCGCATCGGCATGCGTTTTTTGTCTCTGTCTTTCGTGGTATTTTCAGCTGCTTGCCAGTCGAATTCAGCCCCCATTGGACCCGACAAAAGCGTTGAGACCAAAGCGCCATCCAATCCGTCCGGTCCGGGTGATCAAGGCGGTTCGCGCATCAAGGCCCGCGTCGTGACCACCAGCGATGGCGCGCGCATCAGCACTGGAACGTTTGACGGACAACGCAATGAACCATGCTCCTTCAGACGTTCGTCTGATGGAAAACTGCGCTGCCTTCCGACCGAATTATTCCCTTCGCTCTTCTTTTCCGACAGCGCCTGTTCGATCCCGGTGCTGCTTGTAGAGCCGTCCTGCAATGAGGCGGCGAAGTACATCTCCTCCTCGTTTGTTGCGGCCGGTTGCTCGGTTGGTGAGCACATTTACCGCCGTGGTGGGCTTTTTACGGGAGCAAGAGTCTTCTCGTACGCAGCGGGTTCGTGCAACCCAATGGATGCAGCGGTGTATCACAGTTACAAGCTCTACCAAGGCGAGGCGGAAGAGCCGCCGACAAACTTCGTCGAAGGACAAGAATCTGTCACCAGCGAGTAGGTAGTGAGTAGGTACAGATAAGTAACCTTTACGGTTTCAATTTGGCCGCAACAACACTCCCGCCATTGCCAAGTTGACTGGTGTGTACACCCTTGCCGACGCCCGCAAGATAGCGCCCATCGGCACTAAGCAACGCCGCATACGCCGAGCCAGGAAGATCGATGGAATAATAGATCTTCTCCGGTGACGAATCCTGGAACACCATCATTTCCGGGTTTGCGTTGTCCTCCGTGCCCCACCACGCGACAGACCCCATGCCGCCGTCAGACGAGAGGGAAATCCATGCGGCCGAGTCGCCATACTTGCCGGCGCCCGGCTTCGCGGAAAACGTCCAGAGGGGGCTTTGGCCCTTGCTACGTCCGTACCGAGTTACGGTCGACTGAAACGACGTTCCTGAAGACAACGTCCAACCCGCTAAGATCGTTTCGTTATCCTGTGCGATGCCCACGGCGCCGACCGTGGCCTTTCCGTCGAGGCGGTGTGACCAAGCCTTTTCGTAACTCGATCCGTTCCAACGCAAAACCTGGAGATCAAAAAAACCGTGCAAAACGACCGAACCATCATCGCTCGCCGCAAACGCGTCTGTGCTTGCGCCCACAGTGAAAGCGCCAACTTTCGCGCCGCGTGCCACGTCAATTCGTAACACCTCTGGACCTATATGAATTGTCGCAACGCTGCCATCCGCAGTTAAACGCAATTGACGAATGCGGCCGGCCGTTGGGTGTTCATACACACCGCGAGGCACTCCGTTGTCTTTTGCGAAAAACAAAAGGTTCGTTTTATCGCCTTTGTTCGCAATCACAGCGAGCACGCTCCCGTCGGAACTCGCCCCCATTTGACCTTGCGCATCGATCGCATCGTTGGTGTAGCCCGCAGCAAGCGCGTCGTACGTCCACACCGGAGCAGCGCTCGTCGTCGAGAACTGCGCAACCTGGAATTCGAGGGGTTTTCCCATGTCGTCTTCGTGATGCCAGGCGCCGTACAAGATGTTCGTGGATTGGGCCGCAGCGACACCAAAGGAACCGGGCTTTTCAAATTCCCAAAGCGGAACACCGTTTCCTCCCTCCATGAGGAAGAGCTTCCCGCCACCGTAGAACCCTCCCGTCCACGCAAAGGCACTTTGGTTCGCGAGCGCGAGCGTGCTTCGCAAGTGAGGCTGCCCATTTGGCTTGTGGTAGCCCCAAAGTAGTCCCGGTATTTCAGCGGCGTCCGAGTCGCCAAGAGTGTCGAGCCCCGCATCGTTCACGGGCCCAT
>JAHFDX010000328.1:0-1615 GCA_023248785.1 Myxococcales bacterium | reverse complement strand
GTCGACGTATCCGACCCGATCGATGCGTCCGCCGGTGTCGTCGATGAGGCTGTACAGCCCGCAAGAAGACAAGCTATCAGCGCGCCTCGTGCAGCCGTATCCGCATTTGTCCATGGCTCGTGCAGCATGAATCACCTCGTGCGCTTCGGTGCGTAGCACAAGCTGCGGGATGGCTTGTCAAGGTCATGCGTACGTGAAGGGGCGCGAAACGAAATTCGCGGCGATTTCAGCCACTTAGCAGCTGCCCCTCGCCGGCGAGTTGTGGTTCGGTCCTGCAGCCCATTCGGGCAGGAGGTCTGCATCCATGCCGCATCTCAGCGATTACGTCGTGTTCAATGACTCAAAACTCCAAGCTCGCTATGCGAAGAGCCGCGAGACGATTCCGATGGCCACCCTGTTCGAAGCGTACTTCGACGGAAAAGTGGACATCCCGGGTAACATTTACGAGTTTTTGGACGCACGCCAAGATCTTGTGAAGTACACACTCACGTCCGACCACGTGAAGTTCTTCTTCACGCGCATGATCCCCGAGGTAGCCATCCACTCGAAGGATCAAGACGAGCGCATCGTCCGCGACCACTACGATCGCGGCAACGACTTCTTCGAAGCGTTCTTGGGCGAGCGCATGGTCTACACGTCCGCGTACTTCATGGACCGAGCGGAGAGTGAATCTCTCGAGAACGCGCAGGACAACAAGATCGACATGGTTTGTTCCAAGGTGATGCTAAAGCCTGGCGAGCGCTTGCTCGACATTGGCTGTGGCTGGGGAACTCTCGTTCGCAGAGCCGCGCACAAGTGGGGCGCAGACGCCACCGGCGTCACGATTGCCAAGAATCAAACCGACTTTGGCAACCGTCGCATCCGCGAAGCCGGCGTCGACAAGGACGCGCGGGTTCTTTGCCTCGACTACCGCGACACGCCACCGGGGCCATTCAATAAGATCGTCAGCCTCGAAATGGTCGAGCACGTGGGCGTGAAGAATCTGCCGAAGTTCTTCGAACTCGTTTACAACCGCCTCGCAGACGACGGCGTGTTCTTGCTGCAATGGACCGGCCTGCGCCGCGGCGGAAAAGACGTACTGCCAATCATCGGACTTCGTCCCGAGGACCTCATCTGGGGCCTGTTCATGAACAAGTACATCTTCTCCGGTGCCGATGCTTCGTTGCCACTCTCAGGTTATGTGACCGCAATGGAATCGGCCGGCTTTGAGATCCACTCGGCCGAAAACGTCAGCATTCACTACGCCATCACGATCAAGCGTTGGCACGACAACTGGCTCAAGAACAAAGAGCAGATCCTTCGCACGTACGGTGAGCGTTGGTTCCGCCTCTGGCACTTCTTCCTCGCTTGGTCGGTGCGCATTGCCGAGCAAGGCAACGCGGCGTGTTTCCAAGTGGTCGCGAACAAGAACCTCAACACCTTCGATCGCCGTCGTTACTTGGGGCAACTCAGCCTCGGCGAACAGAAAGACATGTTCGAGGGCACGCGCAAGAAGAACGGCTCGAAAAAGAGCGAGATCGCGCAAGCCTAATCAGAGAGGGGCTGTCGTGCTAAGCGGGTCGCATCGCATCATGGATAGCGACCCGTTTCCATTACTTCGTAAATTTTGGGACGC
>JAHFDX010000327.1:3106-5054 GCA_023248785.1 Myxococcales bacterium | reverse complement strand
TCCTTCGAACGTTCCGGCGTGCGAAATACAAGATCGGCGCGACCGAAGAGCGAGAGTACAAAGCCGTGTGCGAATCGCTTGGGCGATCGATTCGACTTGCAGATAGCGATCGCCTTTGGGTCGCACACGTCGAAGAAAGCATGCGAAAACTTGCGCGCGAAGGCATCGACGACGACGACAAGGACATTCTCGCAGACGAGGAGGAAGAGCCCGCTCCGCGGTCGATTATCGGATTTGAGCGCGATGCGTCGTTCGATCGGTACTTGAATCGAATCACAGATACAGGCGTCCGCTCAAAAGCGGCGAAGAACCAATTCGTCAAAGCGAACCTGCGCCTCGTGGTTTCGATCGCCAGGCGTTACAATCGGGGTCGCCTACCTCTCATTGATCTCATCCAAGAGGGCAACATCGGTCTGATGAAGGCGGTCGAACGTTACGACCACACGCGTGGCTATCGATTCTCAACATATGCGTCATGGTGGATTCGCCACGCAATCAGCCGCGCCATCGCAGACAAAGGGCGTGCCGTGCGCATTCCTGTGCACATGCTCGACACGCACAATCGAATTCAACGCGCCACGCAAGCAGTCATCGCCCGAACAGGTGAAGAGCCGAGCCTTGCGGAGCTCGAGAAGGAAACCGGCATTCCGACAGAGAAGCTCGACAAGGTGAAAAGCGCGTGGACCGATACGCCGTTTTCGCTCGATCGTTCCGTCGGCGATGAAGATGGGCGCAAGTTTATCGATTTCTTGGAAGACGAGGTCAACCTCTCCCCGTACGACACGCTGGCAAGTCAGAAGTGGACTTCAGAAGTAAGGCGACTCTTGACGACGCTTACACCGATCGAGTCGCGTATCATTCGCTGGCGCTTCGGCCTGGACGATGAAGAAGAGCTCACGCTGAAAGAGATCGGCGACAAGTACAATTTGTCGCGCGAGCGAATCCGCCAGTTGCAAGAGCAAGCCCTCGGCAAGATTCGCAAGCAGATGCGCGACTAAGTCACAACCCTACGTCCACGTAGGCCAGGCTCAGTCCCATCTCGGAAGGATTGTCACCACGGATCACGGTGTCGCCGAGGCCGAGCTGTCCTGATCGGTTATCGCCCCAACACTTGACCTTGCCTGCAAGGAGAGCACACGCGTGAGTGTTGCCCATGACCACCTTGTCGATGGTTGCGGCAAGATTGATGTTGACGAGATTCGCTCCCATGTCCGCCGGGACCATTCCGCGAGACACCGCATCTCCCCTGCCAAGTTGACCGAAATCGTTGTTCCCCCAACAACGGACTTCGAGCGTTAGCAGCTGCACGCACGTTTGCGCCCCGCCTACGAGCACCGGACCCAACATGCCTGAACCATAGTTGATAACCGGCAACGAGGTGCCCATCTGTCCGCTTGTTGTCCCACGGGGGACCGCATCGCCAAGGCCCAGTTGGCCTAATGCGTTCGCACCCCAGCACTTTGCCGTACCGTCCGTAAGGCGTGCACAGCCGTGCTCGCCTCCCACGTTGACGTCAAGCGCAGGGGTTCCCAAGCTAACGGCCAAGAGAGCGTCCCCCATCTCAAAAGCATCGTCCCCACGCGCTTTGGTGTCGCCCTGCCCAAGTTGACCCAACAGGTTCTTCCCCCAACACTTGAACGTGTAGGAAACAGCGGTCCATGCGCAGGTAAAATCGAGCCCAAGCGTTATCTTTTGAACCTTGCCATTCAACGCGCTGCCGAGGTCTACAAATGGCAACGACGTTCCCATCTGCGATAGGGAGGCGCCGCGAGCAACCTTGTCGCCATAGCCAAGTTGGCCGTAATCATTTCGACCCCAACACTTCACGTTTCCATTTGTCACAACGCATGTGTGATTTGTCGCAACGACGACTTGCGAAACCGGTGTGCCTCCAACATCGACAGCTGGGAGGCCGTCGCCCATCTGCGATGCAGACACGCCGCGGTCT
>JAHFDX010000327.1:0-3096 GCA_023248785.1 Myxococcales bacterium | reverse complement strand
CCGTCGGGTGAGTTGGCCCCCCAACACTTGACCGTATTGTTGTCGAGCAACACACATGTGTAATCTGAAGCTGCTGCGATTTGCATAGCCTTGCGACCCGTACCCAAGTTGACGAACGGAAGCACCGTCCCCATTTCCAACGGACCGTCGCCACGGGTGAACGTGTCACCCACTCCGAGCTGTCCGCGATCGTTCATGCCCCAACACTTCACGCGACCGAGCGTAGTCAGCACGCACGTGTGATGGTTTCCGAGAGCGAGCTCTTTTACAGAATCGGTGTAGGGCACGCTTGCCTCTCCGTCTGCATCCGCAGTTACATTTGCATCGGCGTCTTGCAGATCTGCGTCTTGCAAGACCGCACCTGCGTCGGGAACGAGTACATTCGGAGCGCCCGCCTCACCGTCGACACACTGCGAGCCGCAGGGGCCTCCTTCATCACGCGCATCCGCCGTGGCGGCATCCGCATCGGAGTCGGGCACTGCGCTGCCGTTGTCCGGTTCAGCAGGAGAGACCCATACGCCCGGCGAAGTGCACGCGACGAGGGATGCCGCGGCGAAGGCAGAGCACCAACAAATGAACGCGGGCAGCTGACGCATGGATTCCTCCTGCGCTGCCCCCAGTCATGATGACAGGCTCGCGATCTGTGCGCGAGAGCAAAACATGAAGCGCAGACGCCGCATGTAACTCAACCGGAAAGCACCCCCACGAACCCACTCCGCCACACCGTTACTCCGCCTGCGCCCCCAGCTTTGCGATTTTCTCCACGAGTCTGTTGCAAGCCGCACGCGCGCCATCCTGCTTTCCCGTGACACGGTTGAAGATGCACGCGAACGCCACCGGCTTCTTTTTCGTGCGCAAGACATACCCCGACAGTGCGATCACATCATTAAGCGTTCCTGTTTTCGCGCGAACGAGTCCCTTCGTACGCGGTCCTTTCAATCGACCCTCGAGCGTACCGTCCATGCCAGACACGGCGAGTTGTGCCATGAACTCCGGCTCGATGCGTTTGTCCTCAAACGCTGCCCGAAGAAGCGCGGTGATACTCGCCGCGGTCACGCGATTCGCATCAAACAAGCCCGATCCGTTCTTGATCACAAGTCCCCGATCCGAGGCGCCCACGTGTTCGACCCACGCCTGGATCGCTTCCGCCGATGTTGCGCTCTTTGCAGTACCGCCTCGCACTTCACCCGAAAGCGACTTGAAGATCATTTCCGCGTAAAAATTGTCACTGTTCTTTCCCACACGGTGAAGAAGCGCCGAAAGCGGAGCGGACTCGTGGCGAACAAGAAGGTTGCCCCTCGACGAGCCTGCTTTCACGTCACCCGCAACTTTGATCCCCACGCGTTCCAGCGCCGACTTGAGAACATAGCCAGCGAAAAGAGTCGGATCCTCAACGCGCTTGATCACCGGAAACGTGTGGGAACCTTCCGCAATGTGACCCCCTAGGTGGGCGGTCAGCCGTCGACCGTTCGGCGCGAGCGACAACTTCACGGCGGGTTCACTATCGCCGGATGTGGCGACGGTTCCCTCTGCATCGACGAAGCCGGGCGGATCAAAGGTTACGGATGCAGCCGACCCTTTTTTGGTTGGATGCACACTTGCAATCAGGGTGTTGCCATTCACCGCAACCGCCGAAACGGGCGCGCGAAAGTAAGCCCATTCCGTAGGCTGTTGTTCAAACGCCGGCGGGGTATAGACATCGTCGAAAAAACTCTGGTCGACCAAAATATCACCGTCTACGTTACGAATTCCTGACTGCGCGAGTTCAGACGCCATCGCGATCAGATCGCCCGTTTTCAGCGAAGGATCCCCGTGGCCTCGAATCACCAGCGGGCCCGCAACCGACTCGCCCCGACGCACGCCATAAATCGCCGTGTGGTAACGGTAACTTGGCGACAGGAGCGCGAGTGCCGCAGCCGCCGTGTAGAGCTTCGCATTGGAAGCGGGGTTGAGCGGCTCGTGTTCCTGGTGCGCGCCGAGCACCTGATCGCTCTCCAAGTCCAAGACGGAAATGCCGATCGCACTTTCACGAAAGCGTCCATCGTTTGCGATCGAATGGACGACCGAGAGCACGTCTTTTTGCGTGGTAGGTGCGCTTTGCGCTTCGGAAGGCGCACGCTTTGCGAGGAGTGCGACCGACAGCAAGGTGCAAAACACGACTCTCTTTTTCACCGTGATGTCCATCGCATGGCGAAGTACAGGGTTACCGCAATTTTGCAAGCAAGCAAGATGGTGTGCTCGCAATGTTCTGCCCCTCGGCGTGGCACCCTTAACGTGATCGTATCTTTGACCGCATTCTACTTTCGGAATGGCGAACTGGGGCTATGCGACAGGGGCAATTCTTGCCGTGAGTCTTTCGGCCTGCGGTGGCCTGTCACCACACCTCTCGCCAACGGACGTGCGTGGCGTGCGCTCCGCTCCAAAGGACGCGAATCGGTGCGTCGTCGCATCCACACATCGAGAACCCATCGTTACCGAATGGCCCGCCTCCTCCAAAGCACGCTTAGAGATCCTACTTACTGCAACACTTGCGGATACGGATCGATTCGCGGTTGCCGTCGAATACAGCGGCTGCGAGCTTCGCATCATCGACAGCTGCCAGCCCCCCGCCGCGTACGACTGGTCCAAATCGACGCTCAGCCGCGACACGGTCGACATCAACGATGCCGATGACCTGTTTGCAAAGTTGCCTCTCGGCGCCGTCAGCCTCGAAGGAGCCTTGAAGCGGTCGGGCCGGTTGAGCATTCAAACCACAGTTGCGGGACAGATTCGATTGAAACGAAATTCCTTGGATTTCAACGCCGCGGCTGCGGATGCGGGTTGCGCAGAAGCGACGCATATCATTCAAGCTGTCAGCATTGGTGCCTTCAAGATGATTGAGGGCGGTCGAGGCCAGGCCAGCGTCGGCGGCGGCGTAGTCGGAGTTGGACACGCGGGCGCTTCGACCTCACGCACCGAGCAGCTCGTGCGCGAAGCTGGATCCGATGCCGATTGCCAACAAACAACGAAGGGAGAGCCACATCCCGGATGCCGCTCGCCACTCCAACTTTTTCTTCTTCCGATTCCCCACGTCGCGGAGAAAGTAACCCTCAAGCA
>JAHFDX010000326.1 GCA_023248785.1 Myxococcales bacterium | reverse complement strand
ACGGCATGTACGCAGCAATAGTCAAACTCGATGCCTTGACCAATGCGGTTCGGCCCTCCGCCTAAGATGATCACCTTGCGCTTGCCCGTATCGGCCGCGGACTCACTCTCGGTCTCATAGGTAGAGTAAAGGTAGGGAGTATGCGCCTCGAACTCGGCCGCACACGTATCGACCCGCGAAAATACGGCGCGAACACCACACTCGCGACGAAGTCGCCGAATCTCTTCCTCGGTCACGGAACGTAACTTTGCCAGCTGACGATCCGAAAATCCGAGACGCTTTGCCCAACGGAGTTTGGCCGGTGAAAAGTCGCTCCTTCGAATCTCGGCCTCCGCATCGACGATGCGACGCAGCTGAGCGACAAACCACGGATCGATGTGCGAACGCTCGACGATCTCGTCGTCCGACAGACCCGCACGCATGGCATCACCAACGTAAAAGAGACGATCCGCGCGCGGAATCCCGATCAGTTTTTGCAACGCCTCTTGAAGTTCCACCGGCGATGGGGGAGGCAAACTCTTCGGCAGCGGAGGTTCGGGCGCTTCCATGCCGAGGTCGCGCAACCTGGGAGGCGGTTCCACAAGCTGTCGATAGTCCACGCGACCCATGAGCGAGGAGAACCCATCTTTTCCGGTCTCAAGTGAGCGAGCCGCCTTTTGCAACGCCTCGGGAAACGTGCGACCGATGCTCATCACCTCGCCGACACTCTTCATTTGTGTGCCGAGCGTTGTCTCCGCACCAGGGAACTTTTCGAACGCAAAGCGTGGCCACTTTACGACGACGTAGTCGATGGCGGGTTCAAAGGCCGCACTCGTTCGCGTGATGTCGTTGCGAAGTTCGTCGAGCGTGTACCCCACCGCAAGCTTCGCGGCGATTTTTGCAATCGGGTATCCGGTTGCCTTCGATGCGAGCGCGCTCGAACGTGATACGCGCGGGTTCATCTCGATGACGAAAACTCGTCCGTCCTTTGGGTTCACCGCGAATTGAACGTTGGAGCCTCCGGTTTCCACGCCTATTTCCGTCATAACGGCTCGCGCGGCATCACGAAGACGTTGGTATTCGCGATCGGTCAGCGTCATCGCTGGAGCGACCGTAATCGAATCGCCCGTGTGAACGCCCATGGGATCAATGTTCTCGATCGAACACACGACGATGAAGTTGTCGTGTCGATCACGAATCACCTCGAGCTCGTACTCCTTCCAGCCGAGCACGCTCTGCTCAATGAGCACTTCGCGCGTGGGTGATTGAGCGAGAGCCCATGCCACCTTCGCTTCAAACTCTTCGCCGCGGTATGCAATCCCCCCACCCGTTCCACCAAGCGTAAACGAAGGTCGCAAAATGGCCGGGAACCCCGTTTCGCGAACGATCGCCCACGCGTCCTCAATCGAGTGGGCGGCGCCCGCCCGGGGACATTCAAGGCCAATACGCTCCATGGCCGCTTTAAACAGGGAGCGATCTTCCGCTTTCGCGATGCTGTCTGGTTTGGCGCCCAGCATTTCGACCCCGAACTTCTCGAGAATGCCACGCCGATGAAGTTCGAGAGCGAGGTTTAGCGCAGTCTGTCCTCCGAGCGTCGCCAGCACCGCGTCAGGACGCTCTCGCTCGATCACGGCTGCGACCGTTTGCCAATCAAGAGGCTCGACGTACGTACGCGCGGCGAATTCCGGGTCCGTCATGATCGTCGCCGGATTCGAATTGACGAGCACGACATCGAATCCCTCCTCACGGAGGGCTTTCGCACCTTGTGTGCCCGAGTAATCGAACTCACATGCCTGACCGATCACAATGGGGCCGGCACCTACGAGCAGTATCTTTTGGATGTCAGTGCGCCGAGGCATCGGGCTGTGCCGGAAGTAGCAGGGGCTCCCGCGCGCGGATAGAGCGATTTGGCGAGCGAGAATGTGTAGACTGATTGCTTCTTTCTTCGAAGTGCGGAGACTCGCTCAGGCGAACACTCACGCAGGCCACAGCTGACGCAGGCCAAAAACTTGGCCCCGAACTTGGCCCCGAATCGCTGCGCTGCGTACCGTCGAATCCCATGGCAGACGCCACGTCGGGCTTCGCTTCAGAGCGACCTGCTCTGCCGCTCCCGCGGCCGTTTGGTCGGCTGATGCTGCTCAAGCTCATCGCGCGCGGCGGCATGGGAGACGTGTATCTCGCGACGACAACGGGGATCGAGGGCGCGGAAAGGCCATGCATCGTCAAAACGGTGCGACGTGACCATGTGCACGATGGCTCCTTTGTTGCGCGGTTCCTCGACGAAGCGCGTGTGCAGTCGCAGCTGCAGCACCCAGGCGTTGCCCAAATTCTTGAAGCGACAACGGACGAGAACGGCGAGCCCTACACCGTCGTTGAGTACATTGAGGGCCGCGCCCTGTCCGACGTGAGACAGCGGGCGATCCAGGCGGGTGCATGCGTTGAGTGGCCCGACGCCGTGGCGGTTGCACTCGAGATCGCGCAAGCTCTGGCACACGTTCACGAACGTTCCGGGCCCGATGGAACACCGCTCGGCATTGTGCACCGCGACCTCAGTCCACAAAATGTCATGTTGGGTTATGGCGGCGAGGTCAAGATCATCGATTTTGGCACCGCGCGCGGTCAGAACCGAAGGTGCCACACGGTCGCGGGCGTTGTCTTCGCGAAACCGGGCTACGTGGCCCCCGAAGTGGCGCGTCATGAAGTGGGTGATGGACGGATCGATCTCTACGCACTCGGTGTTATTCTTTGGGAGCTGGTCGCCGGTCGCCGCTTTTTCGGCGGCGATGCGCAAAGGCACCTTGAAGATGCAGCGCACGGACGCCTCGTCGTGCCTGCCCTCCGCGAAGAGTTCGGTACGCCGCAAGAACTCGATCGGGTCGTTGCGCAGTTAACGGACAATTCCCCCGAACGCCGTTATGCAAGTGCGCAGCTTGCAACTTCCGATCTCGTGCGTCTGCTTTCGTTTGCGCCACCGCGGGACCATGCATCGCGCGGAGTTCGCGCGCGCGTCGCTGCGCTTATGAAGAAGCTCTGGCCTCGCGAACCAATGCGTTCGCGCGCAGAGTTCGCGCGTCTCGTACGCGAATCCCGTGAACTTCGGCCCGATGCAATGACGCCTAACGCAGGTCCCGTCATCCCGCTCCTTGCGGCGAAATCGACGCCATCTGATCCCGACATCCTCGCTGGAACGCCCTATCGCATTGGGAAAAAACTCGGCGAAGGCACAAGCGGGATGGTGTACGAAGCCGAACACATCGAGCTTGGTCGGAACCTCGCCATCAAGGTCCTAGCGCCCGAACACGGCTCCGCAACCGATGCGATTGAGCGATTTCGGGGTGAAGCACGTGCGATTGCACGCCTCGCCCACCCGAATATTGTAACGCTCTACGATTTTGGAAAATCGCTCGACGGTCGCGTTTACCTTGCGATGGAGCGACTCGAGGGCGAAACCCTTGCACAACGATTGGAGCGCGACGGAACACTACCGTGGCGCGAAGCGATTGCGATTGCAGCAAGCATCGCCTCGGCCCTCGAAGCTGCGCACGGTGCCGCGTTGGTCCATCGCGATCTAAAGCCGGCCAACCTGTTTCTCACGAGCAAAGGCACAGTCAAGTTACTTGACTTTGGCGTAGCGATGGCCCTGGCGGATACAAAGTTCCAGGTGCAGAAGCAGCGCGGCTTTGCGATCTTTGGCACGCCCGAATACATGGCGCCCGAGCAGTGTTCGGGCGATCCCGTTGACGAACGCTGTGATCTCTATTCGCTGGGATGTGTTCTTTACGAAATGATCACCGGAACACGTCCGTTTGAAGGCAGCTCTGCGGTGGTCGTCCTCGGCAAACAAATGCGTGAAGAGCCCGAACCGCCATGTGAGCGTGCACCGAACCAAGACATCCCACGGGAACTGTCCGCACTCGTTCTTAGCGTGATGAGCAAGAAGCGCGAAAGTCGATTTGAGTCTGCGCGTGCGATGCGCGAAGCACTGGAAGCGATTGGAGCCTCGGCCTCGCGACGACGTCGCTGGACGATGCGCGCGGCCGTTATCGCGGCAAGTGCGGCCGCTATCGTTGCGATCGGGATTGTCGTTCCGAAATTCCAGACAAAGGCACCGTGGTCGACGTCACATGCAGAGGCTGCATCCCTCCTTTCGAATGTAACAGAGGCCCAACGTTCACCCGCCTCGCCTTCGCCCTCACTACCACCAACTCCTCTTCCGGGTGCAACGGCGATCTCGCTCACAACGCCCGCGTCGTTCCCTGCCGAGGCTGCGAAAACATCGGGGCGTCTCTACTCCCTTCCAAAACGCGCCATTACACGCGCCGCAAGGGCCGACGCACGACGCGCACTCGTGTCGGTGAAACGGCAATTTCAAACACAACCCAAGGACATGACCACGCTCAAGAACTGGGCTCAAGCCGCGTACCGGGTAGGTGACGTCAATGAGGTGCGTCACGCCGCACGTGTATGGACGGAGACCGATACCGGAATTGAACCTCGCCTGTTTCTTGCGAGCGCCCTCGACTCGTACGGGCGTTCGAACGAAGCACGCCATGTCCTGGGCAATTGGATCACACAACATCCCGACGCAGACGATGCGCGCGCCCTGCTTGAACGTATCGGCCAACGCATTGGCAAAGGCCGCAAAGCCAAGAGCATAAACCACTGATCGTGTCTGTGCGCTTGAGTCCTAACCGAAGGTGCCGTATCCACGCCCGTAACGGATGGCAGCAGGACCCTTGAACGCGGAGTTGCCGACCGGCAATCGCTACGTCGCCATCCTCAAACTGGCGCTTCCGACGGTCATCGCGATGGTCTCGCAGAGTGCCGTCAACGAGATCGATATTGTCTTCTTCAAGCAGCTTCCGGGTAGCGAGGCCGGCAATGCGCAAGCGGCACTGCTTCCGTCCTTGCTCATCATTTGGCTGTTCGGCGGGAGCCTTGGTGCGATTAGCGTCGGGACACAAGCACTCACGGCGCGCCGCTTCGCCGAGAGAAATTTCAAAGCGGCCGGGGCCGTTCTTGCGAACGCCGTATGGTTCACCCTTATCGCGGGAGCCCTCTTTACCCTTCTGGGCGAGTTGCTCCTGCC
>JAHFDX010000009.1:7514-20467 GCA_023248785.1 Myxococcales bacterium | reverse complement strand
GCGTCCTAACCGCACGAACCAAATACAGCCGCGGCCGCTGTCATGTCGAAGGCATCCTCAATACCTGGGTTGTCGTGAAGTGCGTGCGTCCAGCGTCCGTGGTCAACGAGGGCACCGCCCGCGGAAACACCAATCCCAGAATGAGTAATCATGGCGATTCCGGAAGGGGGGCTCATTCGCGGCCAGGGCGGACATGACGGGGTGTTTCGTCCGCATCTTTATTACCCCGCGGCCATGAGTGACGATCGAAGAACAATTTTCGCAATGGTGAACTTCATGCACAGCGACACGGTGTACGCCAACGTAGACGCGCGACACGTTCGGAGTGCGAACGGCTCAGATGCGTTCGCTGATATTTACGGGACTTGATGCACATGAGCTGTCGGGAGCGCAGCTCCGTTCCACGTGCGGGCACGCTCTCTGCTTAGTGGGCAACGCGCCACGCGACGGGGTCCTCGTCGGAGTCTCGCGTAGGCATTCATCCCATACAAGACGAGGTGACCCATGAACACTTTCGGACGACCAGTCATTGGCGTGTCGGTGCTGCTCGCGCTGACGTTTGCGTGCGGCTCCGGACCTGACGAATCGACGAGTGTCGATGAGGCCATTGTTGCGGATGGAGAGTTGAACACGACGGGGGATACGGCGGGGAAGACAAGTGGGGGTGGCGGTACGAGTACTGGGGCGAAGGCGGAGAAGAATGCAAGTGGGAGTAGGAATGCAAGTGGGAGTACGGAGGCGGAGAAGAAGGCGAAGATGGAGGCGGAGAAGGCGAAGAAGGAGAAGTCCGAGGCAGAGGCGACGGCGAAGAAGGAGAAGTCCGAGGCAGAGGCGAAGAAGAAGAAGGAGAAGTCCGAGGCAGAGGCGAAGAAGAAGGCGTATGTGGGTCCCGATGGGACGGGCACGGACCACCCCAACCCCTAGACATCGAACCACAAGCAGCGCCGACCAAGTGGGTCGGCGCACTCGAGGCGTCACCTACAACTGGTCGCGGATGGAATCTGGCACGAACCACCAACCCCGCCTACGCACGTCGCGAACATGTCGCACGTTGTCGAGTTAGTGCACGTGGTTCCATCCGGCGAGGGCGATACGCATTTGCCATTCGTACAGCCCCCCTTTTCGCATCGGTGCGTGTCATCACACACTTCGCCGACCTTTACGTAACTGTATTTTGCACATTTTCCGTTGAGCTCACAGACCAGCCCGGGCGCGCAATAGGATTTGCACGCATCGCCTTCGTTCGATGGCAAGTCGAAGCACTTCTTGTCGGTGCCGCACGCTTGGCTCCCTCCAAGACATCGTTGTGTAGTCGATCCACACTGGCCGCCCGATGCTGCGTACTCAACCTTCGTGCACACTTTGGAAGAGCATTCACTGCCCGGTGCGCAGTAGTCGCCCGATTGACACGCGTCGCCATCCGCCTTGGTCGCCCGGCACGTTCCGCACGTGTCCGTCATGGTGGCGATCACGCAACGACCGGACGCGCACTGCACTGGAAAACGACACGCATCGCCAGTACCCAGAACGCCTACGGGCTCGTCACAGAGTTGGTCCGCCGAAAGAGTGCATGACGCCCCTTCGGTTTTGGTCGCGCACGATTGAATGATGGTTGCAGAGTAGCCACTGCCGCGCGCCGTGCCGTGATTCACGCACGATTGTACGTAGCGCGATTCGAGTTCGGTTGCGCGCTCCGAGGAGTAGGGGGAGCCGCCGCACCGAGCGATGCGAGCCAGCGTTGCCTTCCAAAGGGACTCGCAGGCGGCCTGAATCGCTGCGGGGTCTGCGGTTCCAACGTCGCTCGTAGCCGCCGCGTCGACGGGTGCGCTGGGCGCGCTTCCATCTGGGTTAGTGCTTGGTGTTGAGCTGCCGCAGCCTGCAGATGCGAGCGCCAGCACGGTCATAAGGGCGAGTTTCATCGCGGTATCTTGGCACTCGCGCGTGCTTTCGCAATGCGAATGAACCTGGCAGGTGGGTGAAGGGTGATGGGGCAAAATCCTACGGCTCAACCCCCGTCGAAAACAATTCGCCAAGCGCCATCGCGAGCTTCTTGTTCAGCGCGTCGTCCTTAAAGATGGCGCGATGGCGAAGCATTGGCATTCCAACAAATTCAGGTGCGGCAGCGACCGTCCGCTTCTTTTCGTCGACCCGATACGCCGCCGTCACTTGTGGATGGGGCCCAAGCGTCGAGGCAAAAAGTACGAGGTCGAACACGTTGTCAGCATCTGTGTCGTAGTAGGTCCACAAGCGACCATATCGCGCGTACACGCCGAACTCCGCGTCGAATGCACCGCGCTTGACAATTTGCTCGGGCGTTTCCCCGACGTGGGCTTTCGTGTCGCCATCGAGATCGGCGAGGTATGCGCTCGAGAGGCGTCCGGCTTGCGACTCGATGATGTGGTTCGGGAACTTCGCGCTCTTTCGATAGTGAAAACCAAAGAGGGGATCTGCAGGATCCGGAAAGCTTCCGAGTCCGTCGTCCTTCGCGAGGACTCCATACCTCTGCAACAGGCCTTTTGAATGCGCGCCCGCCACGTACGGCCTAAGTAGCAAGCGCCCAAGTTGATCAGGCGCTGTTACGAATTGACCATTGGCGTCTTTGCGAAAAGCCTCGAGCACGACGGAGGAATCAAACCCCCTTGGGGCATGCAGAGCGAGCTCAGCGCGGCGATCGCCTGTTGTGTCGTAGAGCGCCCAGATCGAACCTGCTTGCTCAACAATGGCTGCGCGCGCGTCGAAGTCTTTGGAGGCCACGATCGCATCTGCGGAGTTCCCCGGCGGAATTTTGGACAGCCCGTCGTGATCTGCGTCCAATACGATGGCGCGCGAATAGAGATTCTCACAGCGAACGCTGTCTGACAGGCCATCACCGTCACCGTCAATCGCGATGCTTCCTTTCTTACAGAGCACTTGAAGATCGGGCGCGATTGCGCTTGTCGAATCAACGTTGGTGTTGCCGATTGCGCGGACGAGGAAGAGTTCGGATGGCTTGAGAACACTCGTGATGTAACCCAAACGAGCTTTCCATTCCGGCTTGGGCAACAGAGACGCATCAATGTCAAACGCGGGCTTCAAAGTTGGATCAGGCTTGAGCGCGCCGTCCGCATCAATGCGATACACCGCGTCGGGTTTGCCGTTGGACTTCTCGTCAACGAGCAACAGGTCGAAGCGACCTTCGCCGGTTGTATCGTAATAGACGTAGACCGATTGGCCGACGAGCAGTACGGCAATCTCTGTTCGTGCGAATGAGCACGGTGCTTGGCGCGGCAACGTTGTATACCTCGGCGGCAGCCTCGGAACCTGCCGGTTTGGTCGTGACCTTTGCATAAGCCGTGGTGGCCCTTACGGCATCTGACGCATGCGCGGCGTGGGTCTCCGAAAGCACAGGTTTGCCGCTCGGACCGCACGACGCGATGGAAGCAATGCCGATGCTAAGAAAAGGGATGAATTTGCGCATGGTGCGCGGACACGTAGCATGTACCTGATGCTGCAAGCAGCCACGCGCGCGGCAAGTCTACTTAGTAGGTACTTCGACGCCGAAGTGGCCGGGCTTGACTGCATTCCGAAGGGCGGGGCCCTCCTTGTAGGCAACCACAATGGCAATGTTGTGACACCCGACAGTTACGTATTCGCGGCCGCGTACTATCGGCATTTTGGCTATCACGACCCGCTCGTTGCCCTGGCTCATGATTTTGTCTTCCGTATTCCTCTTTTGAGCGATCTCGCCAAGAACTTCGGCCTCCTGCCGGCGAGTTCCGACCACGCGCACGCGGCCCTCCAACGTGGGCGAAAGGTCCTCTTGTATCCGGGTGGCGGTTGGGAGGCATCGCGTCCGAGTAAGGACCGCGATCGCATCGACTTTGCCGGGCGGGTCGGATTCCTGCGCATTGCGATGCGCGCGCGCGTGCCTATTGTGCCAGTCGTGACGGCAGGTGCGCATGATGGCTGGTTTGTTCTTTCGCGTGGAGATCGATTGGCGCGGGCGCTCGGCCTTAAGCGCCTCTTTCGCATGGACGTTTTTCCCATAGCGATTGGCTTGCCAACGGGACTCATCGTGGGCCCGGCGACTCCCTACATTCCGTTGCCGTTTAAGATGCTTATCGAGGTGCAGCCACCGATCACGGTGGAGGGGAACGAAGACGATCGAGATGCGCTATTTCGTGCCTACAGCGACATAACCGGATCGATGCAAGCCGCATTGACTACTCTCGCCAGCCGCCTTCCGGGCCGACAACGAAAATAGACTCTCGATGGCGCGTAACACGATTTTTCAAATTCGTGTTACACCGCCTGTGGTCATGATTTGGGTGCGTCGACCGATTGGCCATGCCGTCCTAGCTACCTTTGCCTCCCTGTCGATCGTTGCACGTGGCGCGCATGCTCACGACCAAGCCAAGAATCCTCCGCCGGTTACGGCGACGGGAAGCGGACCAAACGAAAACTCCGAAAGTGCGGAGGTGCGTGTTCAGGGCGAGCGCCCCGAGGCCGAAGCGGCGTCACGCACGCAAGTTGGGCATCGCGAGCTCGAGCTAAGACCACGATTTCGTCCCGCCGATTTGCTTGAGGCCGTACCGGGACTCCTCGCGGTCCAACATGCCGGTGGCGGCAAGGCGAACCAGTATTTCCTTCGCGGCTTTGATGCCGACCATGGAACAGACGTCGCCTTCTTTGTCGACGGTGTGCCCATCAACATGGTGAGCCACGGGCACGGCCAGGGCTATACCGACATGCATTTCTTGATTCCCGAACTTGTCGTTGGACTGGATGCATATAAGGGGCCTTACTATGCGCAATTCGGCAATTTCGCGACGGCCGGTGCGGTTAATCTGCGCCTCGCCGAAACGTTTCCGGAGAGTTATGCGCAGTACTCGCTTGGACAGTTTGGGATCATGCGAGGGCTTGTTGTGGAATCACCCAAGTTGGGTGACACATGGCGCGCAGTTCTTGCGGCCGAAATTTTTAAGGACGATGGCCCCTTTCTCAATCCGGAGGCGCTCACTCGCTTCAATCTCTTCGGACGTTTGACGCACGACCTAAGTGCGCACAGCAAGGCGTCACTCACGTGGATGTCCTACGGTTCGAATTGGAATGGCTCGGGTCAAATTCCCGCTCGAAGTGTGTGCGGAGAGAGCGAATCGGGAACGCCGACTCCCTCCGCCATGGGCCAGCCGTGCATGGATCGGTTTGGAAACGTGGACCCGACCGAAGGAGGTGCAACGCAGCGACACGTCATTTCGGCGTCGCTCTCGACATCCTGGGAGGATGCCGATGTGACAGCGATGCTCTATCTCATCAAGTACCGCTTCTCGCTCTATTCGAACTTTACCTTCTTTAAGGATGACCCGGTACGGGGTGACGAAATCGAGCAGAACGATGACCGCGTTGTCGTCGGATCCGATTTCCGTTTTCGCACGCACGTGCACTACCGAGGAGCGAAATTCACCACGTCGGTGGGGCTGCAGATGCGCACCGATTCAATTGACAACTCGTTGCATCACGATCAGGCGCGTGTGCGCCTCGAAGAGAAGGCTTCATCGCATATTGGAGAGAGCGCCTTAGGAATTTTTGTAGAAGAAGATGCAAAGCTCAATGACCACTTTCGCTTCGTCGTGGGTGCGCGCGCGGATCGCATGGATGTGGACGTCCTGGACCGACTGAGTGGGCGGGGTTCCGGAACGCAGGGAGCGACACAGCTGTCACCGAAGTGGATGGCAATCGTTACTCCAGTGCCGTCTGTGGATCTCTTCGCGGACTATGGTCGTGGCTTTCATTCGAATGATGCGCGCGCGGTGGTCATCAGGACCGATCCAGCACGCCTTATGACGCCTGCTTTGGGATACGAAATTGGGGCGCGTCTGCGGCCGCTGAAGAATCTGTCTCTTACCGCTGCTGCGTTCCTGCTCGATCTCGATTCCGAACTCGTTTGGAGCGGGGACGCGGGCACAACCGAAGCTTCGGGCGCAACAAGGCGCTATGGCGTTGAAATCGGAGCGCGGTACCACATCGGCAATTGGCTCTTTGCTGACCTCGACGCGACGTTCACGCACGCCGCTTTTCGGGTCAACGCAGGTAACGGTGACGCGGTGGCACTCGCTCCTCGGCAAACGCTCACGGCGGGCATTGGGGTGCGGAAGGCCGTTGGAGAAATTACGCCCTTCGGGTCCGTTCGAATCAAGGCCATTGGCGATAGACCGGCCATCGAAGATGGTTCCTTGATCGCGCAGGGTTTCACCGTGATCGATCTCAATGCGGGCCTAAGGTGGAAACGTGTCGAAGTCGCTATCGACGTGCAGAATCTTCTCGACGCAACGTGGCGAGAGGTTAGCTTTGCGAGCACATCCCGGCTTGCCTACGAATCGGTGCCTGTCACGGGTATCCACTACTCGCCCGGATGGCCACGTACCGTTATGGGTCGCGCCGCTGTCTATTGGTAAACGGAGTCCATACTATGAAGATCTTCCAGCCTGCCGATGTGCTCGATGTTGCCCGCCTCCACAAACGGATCGATGCATGCAAGCGCGAGTCTCACCGATGGTCAGGGCCCGGAATCGAATGGCTGGAGTTGTCGACCTCCTATGTTCGTTTCCGAAGAGCAGGTCGAGGTGACACGACGGTGATCATTGCGCTCGATCCACCCAACGTCGTTGAGCAATGCGATCGTGTCATCGAGTTGCTTCACAACGACTTTCAAGTCGTTGTGTTCGAGCAGCCGGGCTTCTCGTTCTCGTATCCCAAACCTGGCTTTCGATTCGAGGTGGCTCACTACGAGGCGTTCCTTGAAGAGTTGCTTACGACCCTCGGTGCAAAGCAGTACATCTTTTCGTTTCCGTGTGTGAGCACGTTTTACGGGATGAGGGTCGCAGCAAAGCGGCCAGATTTAGTCGAACGCGCGCTTTTCTTGCAGGCGGCCAATTGGCGCGACCAGTATCGCTGGTCACGCATCGTCGCGGATGCCTTCACGCTTATGACGCTCCGCGTTCCGGGGGGTCGGTATCTGATGAAGACGCCCTATCTCGGGCAGGCTCTCGGCGTGGCCATCGAGACGAAGTTCGCGCCGAGCACCGCACCGTACGTGGTGTATCGAGGGAAGAAGGACAAGGCGAAAACAGCTTCGTTTGTTGAACCCGAGCAACGCGTCGTGGCGAATGGGGGGTGCAACTTGATGGAGACGTTCTACCAGAGGTTTTTCGATTCCGACTTTGCACCCCGCACGCTCGAGCAACCGGTTCACCTTGCGTGGGCAGTCAGCGATCGCTCGCATTTCTTTTCGGATCGGCGAGGTTTGCTCGAGTATTTCCGTGATGCCGAATACAGCGAACATACTCGATGCGGGCATCATTTCGACGTGGAGGAGCCGCAGTTGAATGCCAAGTTGCTCCGTGATTTGGCGTCGCGAAGAAGTGCCACGCGCGCGGTCCCCTCAGGCTCGAACGGTCATTGCGTTACTTCGTAGATGCCGACCATTCCGCCTTCCATGTGCTCGGGCACATGGCAGTGGTAGAGCCACTCGCCTGGATTGTCCTCGAGCCACTCAAACGTGGAGTAGGTGCCGGGGCCGAGGTTGATGTTGTCGGTGAATGCGCCATCTTGTCCTTTCCATCGATGCCCATGCACGTGGAAGGTATGGAATTCTCGACCAATACTAATGACGCGCCAACGAACGCGGTCGCCGACCTTTGCGTGGAATCGGGGTGTCCATTCCTCGTAGGCGCGTCCGTTAATCGTGTGCATGTATTGATGTCCACCGCGATACTCGCCAGCGTCGGGCGGCCCCGCATCGCCAATGCCCAGTCCGCGAAGCGATGCGTACCGCGTGAGATCCATGTCTTCGAGCATGACCAAATTTTCAACCGCGGGCGCTTCGTCGGGGGCGTGCACGATGAGAGGGCCTATGAGACCTGCGGACAGCCCGTCGGCTTCGCCGTGCATCCCTGCATGGTCGTGGTATGGGAACGTCCCCGCAAAAACGGCTTCCCACTCTACGGTGACGGTCTCGCCGGGTTTTGCAACGCCGTACATGACGCCATCGCTTGAACTGGGGAATCGCACGACGTGGGTGTGGACAGAATGGGGTTCAGCCGCTTCGTTCTTAAGGTGGATCACTACGTGATCGCCGGCGTTCACTTCAATCCGCGGACCGGGGATCGCACCGTTGTAGCCAATGGCGTGGTATATGGCGCCCGGCGCAACCTCCCAATCAAACGCGCTGATGGTCAGATCGAATGTCTTCGTCTGACCGGTTTTTGGGTATTCGTTTTTTTGCGGTGTCGAATCGGTTGTCGAAGGCTTGTTGCCGCAAGATGCGAGCAAGGCAATGACGACGGCGACCAGGATGCGTTTCATGGGGAGCCACATTTGTCGGGTGATGCATCAGAGTGTCCGGACCCGCGCACCGTGATCACGTGATAGCAATACGTTCCCGGGGCGACCGCTTGGCCATCGTGAAGATCGACCGCCGTTCCTGGAAGCGTGTACGCAAGCGCAAATTCGCCCCCGTCCTTTTTCCTCCAGAGTTCGACTCCGGTTAGGTCGGAGTCGTTGAGCTTCCATCGCGTGTGGAGATTGCCGGCCATCTGTACCACGCTCACCATCTCCGGCGTTTCGGGTTTGCCAGCATCGGTGGAGGTGCCGCTCTCGGCGGTACTTGCGCTGTCGTTGACTGACGCCGCGTCGCTTGTGGCGTCTGACGATGCGGTAGTGCCGGCATCGGTGCTTACGGCGCTTGTGCACGAGGAACAGAGAAAAATGAGGAGGAGTGCCTTCCGATCAGCCTGCATGCCAGGGCGGTAGCTGATTCGCCGTGGGGCGTCTACGTCATGTGGGTCACCACCTCGCTCCTACCGTGATGGGCGCGATTCGCCTTCAAGCAATCCGTTCGCGACTGGTCTGGATGGACGGCTACCCCGTTCCCTCGATCCCCTCAATCGCGAGCTTCCGAAGGCACTTGATCTCCGAGCTGTCACCGATTCGGGAGAAGAGTGTTTGACCGTCTCGCCCGTGCGTCGGGGGCGCGTACTTCACAGGCATGAGCCTTCCCCAACGCCAAGGGCGGTTCGAATGAGGTCAGACGAGGGGAGACCGCTCAACCTCCCGCCGTACTCGTAAACGCGGCACTGAAGGCCGAAGTCGGTTCGCCCCTGCGACGCAGGTTCCACGTCCTGACCATTCACCCGGACCGTAGGAGAGCCGAGGAAACGTGCACGCTTCGCCTGGTCATCGGTTTCCACTCGTACGGTCTGAATGGCGGCCTCCTCTTGAAGGCCCGCTTGGGCGATCACGTGACGAACCTGCTCGACTGCTCTCTGCCAGGTTGGGCAGCCATCGAAGTAGAAGATCTCCACAGTCTTCATCATGGCAATCACTTCTTCTCCTCAAAAAGGCGCGGCTCTCAGCCGATATTCTCGATGGTCTTGAGGTAAACAGCAGGACGACCTGGAACGCGAACGCGAGAAACCGCAAGTGATCGAAATCCATTCATCTTTTCGATGCGCCGCCTATGGGTCGGTGGACGGCTCATGCCTCTGCGAAAACTCACTTTGGCGGCCCAATGTCGGTATCGTATCGGTTTGGCAAACCAAAAGGCGGGCGAATATCACCCCTTTCGGTCAACCAGGGCGAGTCGTTCATTGAGCTCTGCAACGCGAATGCCGGAAGGACGCCAACCCATTGTGCTGGGGCTTCGGTCGAACCTCGCGCAGTTCTCGCTGCTCGTCGTCGTGAATGCCTTCGTGGGCGCGATGGTCGGCATGGAGCGGAGCATTCTGCCTGCGATCGCCGAGCACGATTTCAAACTCGCAGCGCGGGCGGCGGTTCTGTCATTCATTGTCGTCTTTGGCGTAACCAAAGCGCTGACGAACTACCTCGCCGGGCGTCTCTCGGATGTGTACGGCCGAAAGGTGATTCTGGTGGGCGGATGGCTCGTCGCAAGCCCAGTTCCATTTCTGCTCATGTGGGCGCCATCGTGGAGTTGGGTGCTCTTCGCGAACGCGCTCCTTGGCATCAGCCAGGGGCTTACATGGTCGACGACGGTGATCATGAAAATCGATCTCGCGGGTCCCAAAAATCGAGGGCTCGCACTCGGGTTCAATGAGTTCGCCGGCTATCTTGCGGTCGCGATCTCGGCGCTCGCTACAGGCACCCTCGCGTCCACGTTCGGCCTGCGCCCACAGCCGTTCTACTTGGGCGTTGGCTTTGTCATCATCGGATTGGTGCTCTCTGTGATTTTCGTGCGCGAGACGAAACACCACGTCCATCATGAAGCGACGCTCGATGGCGGCCTGCTGCCAGAACAGATGCCGTCGCAGCGTCACGTGTTTGCCATGACTTCGGTGCGAGACAAGAACTTGTCGTCGGTGAGCCAAGCGGGCCTCGTCAACAATTTGAACGACGGGATGGCGTGGGGCCTCTTCCCGATCTTCTTCGCTGCTTGCAGCATGAGCCTCACGGAGATCGGATGGCTCGCAGCCATCTATCCCGGCGTGTGGGGAGTAGGCCAGCTGTTCACCGGCGCGCTCTCGGACACGATCGGCCGCAAGTGGCTCATCGCTTCTGGCATGTGGGTGCAAGCGGTAGGCATTGCTGTGACGGTACTCTCCCATGCGTTCTTTGGTTTTGCGATCGGAGGCGTGCTGCTCGGTCTCGGGACTGCCATGGTGTACCCAACGTTGCTCGCCGCGATTGGCGACGTGGCCCACCCGACCTGGCGTGCGTCGGCGGTCGGTGTCTATCGCCTCTGGCGCGATCTCGGATATGCGATCGGTGCGCTGCTCGCGGGGTTCGTTGCGGACGCGCTTGGCGTCAAGTCCGCTATTTGGCTCATCGCTGCAGTTACGTTTGGTTCGGGGCTCATCGCTGCGGTGCGCATGAAAGAAACGATGCAACGGTGATGAGCTCGACGATTCGCGCTACTAAACAACAAAGCCATGAAGCATGATCTCGTAGTCCTCTTTGAGCACCCTCAGTGGCAGAAACCACTTTTCGATGCGTTGGAGGCGCGACGCGTAAAGTTCGTCGCGTTTGACCTGAAGCAGGCAGCATTCGATGTCGATCTCTCGCCCGACGCGCCGCTCTACTTCAACCAAGCAAGTCCGAGTGCGTACGTTCGTGACCACACGCGCGCCGTTCCCTTCGCGCTCTCCTTCATGCGCACGCTCGAGAATGCGGGTGTCCATGTGCTCAATGGATCTCGCGCGTTTGCGCTCGAGTTGAGCAAGAGCGCACAGGGCAGCATGCTGCATCGGCTCCAAATCGATCATCCCAAGTCGTTGGCGTTTAACAGCGTGGAAGCCGTAAAGAGGCGTTGGACAGAGTGGCCGGCACTCCTCAAGCCCGAACAAGGGGGCAGTGGAGCGCGAATGTTCCTGCTCCAGTCGTTTGAGGAACTCGAGCGCACTCTTTCGTTGCAGCCCGAGGTGTGGTTGCCCGACAACCTTCTGCTGCTTCAAGAATACTTTCCGGTCGATGCTTCTCGTGGGATCGTTCGTATGGAGTTTCTTGGAGGCGAGCTCTTGTACGCCATGCGTGTCGTGTCCCATGGCGCGTTTAACTTGTGCCCATCGGAAGTGTGCAACCCGAGCGATGGCGAAGAGGGCCACTGCTCTATCCCTACACGCACTCCGACGAAGCCGGTCGAGTTCTATCCTTATCGAGAAGTACCGGCGGAAGCCGTCGACGCTGGCAAACGGATCATGGCGGAAGGGGGGCTCGATGTTGGCGGAATTGAGTACCTGGAAACTCCCGATGGCCGGCGTGTTTTCTACGACATCAACGCGAATTCGAACCTACGGCCGGCGATAGCCAAGGAATTCGGATTTGATCCATTCGAGCGCGTAGTGGACTTTCTTGTCGGTGAGCTCGAGCGGACAGGTGCGTCGAAGTAAATCGTTGTTGACGTCCATTTGTAATGTCGCAAGATAGAGCTGGTGGGCGGCAGCAGGCGTAGCGGAACGGTAGCGGCTGGGCTGGAGGGACGCGTGAAGAACAACGTAGAACGTTTCGTCGGGAACATTTTCGTGGTGGGCGTGTTCGCCTGCAGTTCGACGGAAGGAACGGCGCCTCCCGCTCCTTCAAACGCATCTTCGGACATCGACGCGTCAGCGGACGTGGCACCAAAAGTGCCGGCCCCGGAACTTGGCAACGGCGGCCTCGGGTCCGTTGTTCTCACGGAAATTGCCGGCAGCAATGCGCGCCTCAACAAGCCTCGTGACCTCGCATTTAATCCCGACCGACCGGATGAGCTATGGGTCGTTAACGACGGCGACGACAGCGCGGTCATCCTCTTCAACGCCAGCACCGACGCGCGAACGTCGGAATATCGCAAGGACAGCAACGCCAATCATTTCATGCCATTCCCGGCGGGAATATCCTTCGGAAGCGACCCGACGAGCTTTGGCGTTCCGGGGACGTTTGCGACGTGTGGCGAGTCACGCAACACGTACGGCGGACATGAGCACGCAAACGACTTTATGGGCCCCGCGCTCTGGTCGTCGGACCTGTCCATTTTCGCGAAGAAAAACCCGAACGGTTTGGGTTCCCACCTCGATATGTTGCACCAAAGCCCATTGTGTATGGGGATCACGCACGAGACGAGCAATCGCTACTGGGTGTTCGGCGGTCTTAGTAACTCGATCGATTTGTATGACTTCGTCGCCGACCACAACGTAGGGCAGGACGACCATTCGGACGGGCAGTATTTTCGATACGTGGCCGGCCAGGTCAAGTACGTCGAGGGCGTTCCGAGCCATCTCTTTTTTCGCGAGGCGGACTCCATGGTGTACGTCGCAGACACTGGAAATTCGCGCCTCGTGAAGCTCGACACCAAATCTGGAACTCCGGGTAAAGCCATTCCTACGAAGGAGAAAATGGCCAAATCGATCGCGATGGACAACGCGGTCATGACGGACGTAGTGACCACCGATTCGAAGCTTCTTGATAAGCCTTCGGGTGTCGAGATT
>JAHFDX010000009.1:0-7504 GCA_023248785.1 Myxococcales bacterium | reverse complement strand
GGCGGATAAGCGCGTTCTCTCTCGACGGAACCCGCGTGAATTATCTCGACACGGGCCTTGCATCGGGCGCCCTTGCAGGCATGGCATTTGGGCCCGACGGCAAGTTGTACTTCGTGGACATTGTGGGAAATCGGGTCCTGCGGATCGATCCCAAGAATCCAGTGAAGTGAGTCGTTAGCGGTCTGGGGTTCTGTTCGAGTTGGCTTGATCCGTGACGGTCGCGCCATATGTGCACGAATTGCGATCCATCGGCGATCCGTGGGTACAATCGAGTACACCGGAATATCCATGAACGCATCACTCCCTACGCGTTTGTCGAGAGTCAACCCTTGGGGAGCGAGGGATCGTGCCTAGTTTCGTCGCGCCGCCAAGATGGACAAGATGGAAGCGTGTCGCCGTGTCCCTCGCAGTGTTGGTGCACACAGGTTTGGCACAATCGGAGCCTCAGGAAAGCGTGCTCGTTGGCCCCTTGCATCGAACCACGTTAATCGAGCTAGCGATAGCAAGGAGCCCGAGTGTTCGCGCGATGTCGCAGTATGCGCGCGGTGTATCCATTTCCTCGAGAGCAGAAGGGAAGCAAAGTCCGCCGGAGGCCATGGTCTCGGCGTGGCAGATTCCGCTTGCGCGCCCCTACGCAGTGAACGATGCCGCCATGGTCATGGTGGGGTTGCAGCAGAGATTTGCGGCGCCTGGTTCTCTTGCCGCGCGCGAAGAAGGCAAGCAGGAGGAGGCGCGCTACGAAGAGGCGATGGGCTCCGTGCGCGCGCGACAAGTTGCTCGCGACGCGGACCATGCATTCGCCGACTACGAAGAGGCGACGCTTCGCCACCGCGTGCATCTTGCCCACTTGGACATCGCGAAACGGATCCACGCCGTTGCGCAAGCACGACACGCTGGGGGAGGCCTCCTTTCGGACGTGACCCAAGCGGAGGTCGTGGTCGCACAGACACTGGCGGAAGTCGTCACCGATGGCGCTCGCATTCAAGTAGCGCGTGTTCGCATCAACGCGTTGGTGGCACGCCATCCCAATGCGCCTCTCGGACCACCCGTCGAATCCGAGCCTGCGGTGCCGGCATGGTCGCTCGAAGCGATGCTCGCGAAATCGCAGCAAGCTCGTCCGGAGTTCCGCGCCGCCTTGGCCTCTCGTGCAGCGAAAGCGGTCGAGCTTCGCGCGCTCGATCGCGAGGCCAGTTGGCCGTCGTTTGCGATCGCGGGCCTCTATTTTGCGCCGACCGGCCCCAGTCCTACTCACGGCTATGGGCTCAATGCGTCGATGTCGTTGCCATGGCTTTGGGGGCCAGGCGCTCACCGCCGTGACGCACAAAGGGAATATCTCGCGTCAGCGGCCACCAACGTCGATGCGACGCGGATTCAGATTCAAGCCGACGTGGCGACGTCGGATGCGAACGCGAAAAGCGCCGCTCTGCGCGTGCAGGTGCTTCGCGACAGGGCGCATCCGGCGGGCAAACGCTCGTTCGATGTCGCGTGGGCGGGTTACGAGGCCGCGCGTGGTGACCTCGTCACGCTTCTCAATTCCCGAAAAGCGGTGATCGATATCGAGATGGACACCGTCATGGCGCGAAGCGTCCTCGAGCACGCACTCGCGGATCTCGACGCGGCCGTAGGAACCCCCGTTCCTCGCACGCCGCTCGGTCCGTTTCAGGAACCCGATGGAGTCCACGATGTCCGATGAGGTCGAGAATGCCACGCCCACGCCCACGCCCACACTCATGCCGGAGGCGGACGACCATGAGCCGATGGTGGAGGGAGACGAAAAACCGCCACGCGGCGTGAAGGTGATGGCGGTCGTTCGCTGGGGGCTCCTTTTGGCCGCAGGCGCCGTGGCGCTCTTGTCGTGGTGCTCGATCGCGCGACCTTTGCATGGTGCGAGCGACGATATTTCACAGCAGAAGGTCAAGTACCACTGCACGATGCATCCGCAAATCGTCTCGGATAGGCCAGGGACATGTCCCATCTGTGGCATGACGCTCACGCCGATTGCGCCCGCGATGGTTGAGAGCTCAAGCGCTACTACCGAGCGTCCGATCGCGCCCGGCCTCGTGCCTCCGGGAACCGTTCCGATCAAGTTGGCGCTCGATCGCGTTCAGTCCATCGGCGTGCGAACAGCTCTTGTCGAAGAACGCGAAACCCATCGTGCCTTGCGCATGAATGCCGTCGTTACGGCCGCGGAGCAAGGCGCCGTGCAGGTGCACGTACGAAGTGCGGGTTTTGTCGAGCAGATCTCTGTCAATCAGACGGGCATCGTCGTCGCGTCCGGGCAGCATCTCCTTTCTCTGTACAGCCCGGAGATCTATCAGGCACAAACGGAACTTCTTGCAGCGAGTCGGTGGGGCGCTGCGGATGCAGGTCCTGGCAGTGCGGTCGACTCTGCACGACGCAAGCTGGGCCTGCTCGGAATGAGTGCGAAAGATACCCAACGCGTTCTCGAAAAGGGAGAACCCCTGCGCGCGATTTCCGTGCACGCCCCTCGAGGGGGGATTGTTATGAAGAAGAACGTGGTGATGGGATCCCACGTGACGCCCGAAACCGCCCTCTACGAGATTCAAGACCTCTCGCAGGTGTACGCCGTTGCCAACGTCTTTCAGCGCGATCTTTCGTTCGTCAAAGTTGGGACGGACGGTCGCTTCGTGCCGGTGACTCATCCCGAGTTGACTATCTCCGTGCGCGTCGATCTCGTGTACCCCGAAGTTCAGGCCGAATCGCGCACGACGAGGGTGCGCATGCTGCTCCCAAACCAAAAGCGCATGTTTCTGCCAGGACAATACGGGACGGTGGAATTTGCGACTCCCTCGAGAAAGGTCCTCGTGATTCCAAGAGATGCGCTCCTGGACACGGGCAAGAGCACGTACGTGTTCGTGGTAGAGGCCGACGGGCGGTTCGTACCGCAAATGGTTTCGCTTGGGGATGATGATGGGGACCTGATCTCCGTGCTGTCAGGAGTTGCGGTCGGTGATCGGGTGGTCTCTGGAGCGACGTTCCTCATCGATTCCGAGAGTCGGCTGCAGGCTTCCGTCGCGACGTCGAGGACAGGTGCGGGTGAGGCAACTCCGCCCGCGTCGAGCGTAGGGAAGTGATGGCGTGATTCGTCGACTCATCGATCTATCAGCGAAGCACCGCGGGTTTGTCTTCTTGATTTACGGCGTCCTTATTTTGCTTGCTGTAGGTGCTGCCAAACGCGTTCAGCTCGACGCGATTCCGGATCTCTCAGATCCCCAGGTCATCATCTTTTCGGAGTGCAAGGGGCTCTCGCCGGCGCTCGTCGAGGATCAAGTTACGTACCCCATTGCGAGTTCGCTGCTTGCCGCTCCGAAGGTTTCTGCGGTGCGCGGATTCTCCATGTTCGGGATGTCGTTTGTGTACGTCATCTTCGAAGAGGGGACCGATGTGTATTGGGCGCGATCCCGCGTGCTTGAGTACATCAACGGCATTAAGGCGAAGCTCCCCGCCGATGTCTCACCGACTCTCGGTCCGGACGCCACCGGCATCGGCTGGGTGTACGAATACGCCCTCGTGGATCGAAGTGGCAAACACGATCTTGCAGAACTTCGTGCGCTTCAGGACTACACGTTGCGCTACGGCCTCGAGAGCGTTCCAGGGGTTGCCCAAGTCGCGAGTGTCGGCGGGTATGAGCGGCAGTACCAAATTACACTCGATCCCGAAAAACTCCGGGCGTACGGCCTTTCAGTCGGCGAAATCGGCGATGCCGTGCGGCGATCGAATGGCGAGGTCGGGGGTCGTCTTCTCGAAATGGGAGGGCGAGAGTATTTCATCCGGGGTCGCGGGTATCTTCAGAACCTCTCCGAGCTGACCCAAGTTGCGATCCGCGCGACGGAAGGCGGCACACCCATTCGCGTCGGAGATGTGGGCACAGTCCGATTCGGAGGCGACATCCGCCGAGGCCTGGCCGAGCTCAACGGCGAAGGCGAAACCGTCGGCGCCATCGTCATGGCCCGATACGGCGAGAACGCGCTTGATGTCATCGCGCGTGTGAAGTCGCGCCTTTTAGAGCTCAAAACAGCATTGCCGCCCGGCGTCGAAGTCGTCGAAACCTACGATCGCTCGTCGCTCATCGAGCGGGCCATCGACACGCTCAAGCACTCGCTGACCGAGGAGGCGATCACGGTCAGTCTTGTCATCATTCTTTTTTTGCTTCACCTGCGAAGCGCACTTCTGCCGATCATCGCGCTCCCCATCGCCGTGCTTTTGTCCTTCATCCCGATGTATCTCATGGGGATCCCCGCGACGATTATGAGCCTCGGCGGGATTGCCATCGCGATCGGTGCGACCGTGGATGCAGAGATCGTGATGGTCGAGGCGTGTCACAAGAAGCTAGAGCACGCGCCGAAAAATCTCTCGGCCAAGGAGCGAACAAAGCTGCTTCACGAGGCTGCGAAGGAAGTCACGCCGGCAATCTTCTTCTCGCTCCTCATCATCGCGATCTCGTTCATTCCGGTCTTCGGTCTCAACGGCCAGGCAGGGCAGCTCTTTAAGCCACTGGCGTACACGAAGACGTTTGTGATGCTCTCAGCCGCTATTCTCAGTGTCACGCTTGCGCCCGCTCTTCGTGACGTTCTCGTGCGCGGAACGATCCGAAGTGAGAAAGACCATCCGGTTTCGCGCGTTATCCAGGCCGTTTATCAGCCCTTCGTGTACGTGGCGTTGCGGCGCCCAATTACGACGCTCGCGATTGGCGTGTTTGCGCTTCTTTCCATCGTTCGCCCCGCCATGAAACTTGGAAGCGAGTTCATGCCGCCACTGAACGAAGGCGACATTCTCTACATGCCGACGACGCTTCCGAATCTCGCCATCGAGGAAGCGAAGCGGCAGCTCGAACAGCAGGACAAGATTCTCTCTTCCTTCCCTGAAGTGCGAACCGTCTTTGGAAAAATCGGTCGCGCGGAATCGCCGACCGATCCCGCGCCCGTGTCGATGGTCGAGACCATCATTCAACTGAAGGCATCGAGCGAGTGGCCGAAGGTGCAGCGCGCGCGGTGGTATTCGAGTTGGGCACCACGAGGGGCGAAGAAGTTACTCGGTGTGTTCTGGCCAGAGGAGGAGCCCGAGACGTATGACGAGCTCGTCGAAAAGATGAACCAAACACTCCAATTGCCGGGCTGGACGAATGCGTGGACGATGCCGATCAAGACCCGCGTCGACATGCTCACCACAGGTGTTCGAACCCCTGTCGGCATCAAAGTGTTCGGGCAAGATCTGCACGCGATCGAAATCGCAGGGCAACAGCTCGAGACCATTGTTCGCCGCGTACCTGGCACCCGTAGCGTCTTTTACGAGCGGTCCCTTGGAGGTGCGTATCTCGACATTGTGCCGAATCGCGAAGCCCTTGCGCGGTATGGTTTGCGTATCGACGACGTAAACGCGGTGGTGGCAAGCGCCATTGGCGGCGAACCGGTTTCGACGACGGTCGAAGGGCGAAGGCGGTTCACCGTGAACCTCCGTTACAAGGAGGACTTTCGCTCCAGTCCCGAGAAGTTGCGTCAAGTACTCGTTCCGCTTCGCGCGATGGGTACGGAGGGTGGGGACACTCGTCCCGCGAACATGATCCCGCTTGGCGACTTGGCAGACATCCATGTTGTCGAAGCTCCACCCATGCTTCGAGACGAAGGAGGGCTGCTTGTGGGGTACGTATACGTCGATGTCGAACCTTCCCGTGACATCGGCGGATACGTCGAAGATGCCAAACGCGCTGTTTTGGAAGCCCAGCGGACAAAGGCAGTGGCACTTGGCCCCGGCATGTATCTCAGCTGGACGGGGCAATATGAGCTTCTCGCGACGATGCGCGATCGCATGAAAATCCTGATCCCGATTGCCCTCGCCGCGATCGCAGTTCTTCTCTACTTGCAGTTCAAGAACTTTACGGAAGTGCTCATCGTCTTACTTTCGATCCCGTTCGCGCTCGTGGGGAGCATCTGGCTCGTCTACCTCCTCGACTACCGCATCTCGACGGCGGTTTTGGTTGGCATCATCGCGCTGATTGGTCTTGCCGCTCAAACGGGGGTCGTCATGATCGTCTACATCGATCACGCGTTCGCGCGTCGCCTACGAGCCGGCAAGATCAGAGACTTGAACGACATCATCCACGCGCATACCGAGGGAACGGTGCAGCGCGTTCGCCCGAAGCTCATGACGGTCGCGACGATGCTCATTGGCCTCGTCCCTCTTCTTTGGGCTACGGGAAGCGGTGCCGACGTGATGAAACGGATCGCGGCCCCCATGGTCGGAGGGCTTCTGTCGAGCGCTTTTTTGACGCTCGAACTCATTCCGGTCATTTATACCTATTGGCGCTATGCGCAGCTCAGGCGTTCGCAGAGAACAGGACGCCCGCTTGCGGAAATTTGCGGGATCGACCTGGCCAAGGCGTGACCCGCGAGGTAGGAATGCGGCATGCGCACGTCCATCGCGGCTCTTTTGACGTTCACGTTTTTCGCCTGCAATCACTCTGTGGCCGCCCCAGGAGGCGAATCGGGCCCAGCAGCGACGGTCGCAGCGGCCTCTTCGGGTGTTATCAAAGTCACCGCCAACGAAAAGGGGTACACACCCTCTTCGGTGACCGTAACCAAAGGCCAGGCAACGACCCTTGAGTTTACACGCACGACCGACACGACGTGCGCGCGCGACGTGGTGTTCCCCGACCTGAACATCAAGAAAGACCTTCCACTGAACACGCCCGTATCTGTGAGTGTTCCTTCGGACGAGACGCACACGTACACGTTTCAGTGCGGCATGGCGATGTTCCGGGGCAGTGTGCTTGTCAAGTGAAGGTCAAGTGAAGGGCACGTGAAGCAGTCGTCGGTGCTTGTTCTGGCCTTCGCGTTCAACGCAGGAACGAATCGCAAACGCATGACAGCCCTCGACGCGACGCAGTCGGTGACGTAAGGAACTCGTATGTCAAGGTTTTCCCTGGTCCTCCTCCCGATCGTTCCTTTTGCCGTCGCGTGCAGCAGCCCGACGGCCACTCCGACCCCCTCGTCGGAAACACCTTCGGATACGCAGGACGCAGGAGCCTCCACAGACCAAGCGGCTCCGGTTGTTGCAACGGATGGGGGCACCTACCCCGAAGGACCCTACGGCAACACGGTCGACAAGGTGCTGGCAGACGAAGAGTTCGCGGGCTACTTCCGCACGGAGACGACGGGGCTTGCTTCGGAGGCGACGTACGGGAGTCTCAAGTTGTCGGATCTTCGCAACAAGGCCACCGTAAAGTACGCGATCATCCACTATTCCGCCTACTGGTGTGGCATCTGCAAGGCTGCGGTTACCGACATGGTTGCGGCATACGCCGAAAATGCTTCGAAGACGCTGTTCATCGACGTCTTGGTCGAGGGTGCCACGCCGAGTGACACGAGCACCAAGACGCAGCTCGATAGTTGGGCGAAAAATCTTAAGGTCCCGTACACAGCCTTGCAAGATCCCGACGGCGTGAAGTTTGAGGCCAGAACGAAGCTCGGCGAGCGACGCACGGTTA
>JAHFDX010000325.1 GCA_023248785.1 Myxococcales bacterium | reverse complement strand
GTGTGTCAGTTCGCGCGACACCGGGTCAAATGAAGCTGGCACAGTTACAAATATGACGGCACCCGTGAGCTCCTCGTTCCCGATGTAACCCTGCAGCGCCGCTTTGGCATGCAGGAGGAAACATGCGCTCGCGTCCACGGCCGAAATGCGAGGCATGTCGCCTCCGGCATCCCACGGAAGACGCGTAGACGTTGGATCGACGGTGCGATGCGCGAGCCAACTTTTCGCGGACGTAACAGCTCGCAGCGGAACCTCATACGCGCGCGCCGAAGCCCACGTCCCCGCAAGCCAGGGCGGGCTCATGCTCGCATGCGGCGTTTCACCCAAAAGTGGAGCATATAGAACGGAGGGCAGCACCGGCTTCGCCTCATGGGCTAAGGCAGAGGTTGGTTGGTCGATCGGCACGATTGTGGGCAACACATCGTCCGGACGCGCGACCGCGACGACCGTATGGCTCGTCCCCAAATCGATGCCAATCGCTACCGGTTTCACGCGGCCGGAACGTTAGCAGCATCCGCTGCAGCGGAAGTCATGCTTCCTTCCCGGCGAAGACAAGTTGCCGGCGGTTACTTGACCGTGTGCGGAACGTCGTCCACAAGAATGATGGCCGGTGATATGCGCTGGTTTTGATTCGCACGGCGGAAAGAACGTACCCAATGAATATGCTGCTCTTTGGTGCCGGAGCTCTCACATGGACGCTCACCGAATACACGCTCCATCGCAGCGTGGGACACACGCCCAGATATAAGAACCCGTTCACGCGCGAGCACATCCGCCATCACGCGAAGGCAAACTACTTTGCGTCGAGCATGAAGAAGGCCAAAATTGCGGCGGCCGCGTTTGCGGGAATGGTCGCGCTGTTGACTCCGATTTTCGGCCCCGTAGGGGCAGCGTCGTTTGCTACCGGGTTTCTGTCGGCCTATGCGCTGTACGAAGTCCTACATCGGAGCCTTCATACTTCGCCCCCCATCAACGAGTATGGCCGGTTCTTGCGTAGGCACCACTTCCACCATCACTTTGAGAATCCAAAGTCGAATCACGGCGTGTCGTCGCCGATTTGGGACATCCTCTTCGGAACGTTTGAGCGTTCGTCGAAAATTCGTGTTCCGGAGAAACTCAAACCGTTGTGGCTTCACCCCGACACCGCTCCCCGCGAGTACGAGATCGTTTGTTAGAGCGCGGATAACCACCGAATATCTTGGATCGAGTTTGCGAAGCTGGCATGATGCTCCGAATGCGCGGGTTCTCGGGGGTACGCCAGCCTATAAGGCAACCAGTTGCGTTCAAGCGGTGAGGAGGAGAGTTGATGAAATTGGGATCCTTCGTAACATCCACATGTGTAGTAGGCCTTGTCGCTCTCATCGCTGCGTGCAGCAGCGACACGACGGCGACCGTCACAGATGCTGGAGGTGAAGCTGGCGATTATTCCGTGAGCGGGAAGGACGCCGCTGCGGATACCGGTTCCGGTGGCGATTCAATGCCGCCCCCCGACGGTGGACCGAAGCCCGACGGTGGACCGAAGCCCGACGGCGGACCGAAGCCCGACGGCGGACCGAAGCCCGATGGGGGTCTTCCACCCCTCGATGGTGGACCGCCTCCACCCCTCGATGCCGCACCGCCCACCGATTCCGGCACAGACTGAGAATCGACGCCCTATGACGCGTGCGCATTTCGCGGTAGTTTCCGCGCGTGTCCACCACATCCCTCTCCTTCCTCGCGCGCATTTGGTTCGCATGGGTTTGCTGGATCCGCATTCTGCTCGATGCACGATTTGCGGAGCGTATTTGGAACCTCCGGATCTCACCCGAGGTGCCCCCGAAGAACCTAACTCCTTCTCTCCCAGCCCCACAGGCTCCGTCGACGCCGCTACATGATGCCGCCCTGCATCTCCTTTCGCTGTTTCAGCAGGAGGGGCGACTCGTCGATTTCCTCCAATAAGACATCGCGACATTTTCCGACGCGGATGTCGGAGCTGCCGCGCGCGTAGTTCACGAAGGCTGCAAGCGCGTGCTTTCGTCGCACGTTTCGATCGAACCCGTTCGCTCTGAAAACGAAGATGCGCCCGTCTCACTCACACGCGGCGATTTTTCGCCTCGCGAAGTCAAGTTGACGGGAAATGTAACTGGTGATGGTCCATATAACGGCACGCTCCGGCACAAGGGATGGCGTGTGGTGAAAGCATCATTTCCGCAAACCGTACCAGGCGCGGATGCCACCATTCTCGCGCCCGCGGAGGTGGAGCTGTGAAGTACGTCGTTGGCATCGATCTTGGAACCACGCACACCGCGCTCGCATATGCCCCGCTTGGTGTGGATGGAGCCTCCGTCGATACGTTTTCAATTCCGCAACTCGTGAGCACCACCAGCATCGATGCAAGGCCGCTCTTGCCCTCGTTTTTCTACGTGGCAAACAGCGCCGAGGGGGCGCTGCCATTGCCGTGGGACGCGTCGCGTCCTTACGCGGTGGGTGAGTTTGCGCGAACGCAAGCGGCCCTGGCCCCCGGACGCGTAGTCTCGTCTGCCAAGAGTTGGCTGTGTCACGCCGGCGTCGATCGCCGCTCTGGATTCCTACCGCTCCATGCACCGGCGGATGTTGAACGCATCTCACCGGTCGATGTGTCGCGGCGGTATCTCGAACATTTGATCGATGCCTGGAACACGTCGATGGCCCGTGACGACAAAGCGGCCCAATTGCAAAAACAGGAGATCATATTAACCGTTCCCGCGTCCTTCGATCCCGCCGCGCGCGAGCTCACAGTCCTTGCCGCGGAGAGCGCGGGCCTCAAGCACGTGACGTTGCTCGAAGAACCCCAGGCGGCGCTTTACGCGTGGATCTCCATGGCGGGAGAGCGTTGGCGAAAAGAGATCAAGGTGGGTGACGTTCTGCTTGTGGTCGATGTTGGCGGCGGCACAACAGATTTCTCGGCCATCGTGGCAGTCGATCGCGAAGGTTCGCTCGAACTGGTTCGCGTGGCCGTGGGCGAGCACATCCTCTTGGGCGGCGACAACATGGACCTTGCACTCGCGTACGAGGTGCGGGCCAAGCTAAAGGCAAAGGGTAAGGAAATTGACCAATGGCAAATGGTGTCGCTCACGCACATGTGCCGAACCGCCAAAGAGCGCATGTTGTCTGACGCATCGATAACGGAGTACCCGATTGCGCTGGTCTCGAGAGGCTCCAAACTCCTCGGGGACGGCATTCGCACCGAGCTCACGCGCGACGAAGTTTCGCGAGTCCTTCTCGATGGGTTCTTTCCCGAAGTATCGTCGTCGGAACGGCCCGCAACAAGGGCCCGCTCGGCGCTCACACACTTGGGGCTTCCGTATGCCTCCGACGCTGCGATCCCAAAGCACCTTGCCGGCTTTCTCGGCAAGCAAGCCGATGCGCTCACGCGTGTGACGGGAGTCGCATGCGAGGGGCGAAGCCTTTTGCACCCATCGGTGTTACTTTTTAACGGTGGTGTCATGAAGGGCACGCTCCTTCGCGAACGCCTCGTGCGCACTGTTGGTTCGTGGCTGCAGGCAGATGGCGGTGCGTCCCCCCGCGTGCTCGAATATGGCGATCTCGACCTTGCGGTTGCGCGCGGTGCGGCGGCGTACGGTCTCGCTCGTCAGGGACGCGGGCTTCGCATTCGAGGGGGGACGGCCAAGTCGTATTACGTTGGAATTGAAAGTGCGATGCCGGCGGTTCCCGGTGTTGCAATGCCCATCAGCGCACTCTGCGTGGCTCCGTTCGGGCTCGAAGAGGGATCGCGCGCGACGTTGCCCACCGACGAGTTTGGTGTGGTCATCGGCGAGCCCGTGCGCTTTCGATTTTTTAGTTCAACCACACGACGCACCGACAGCGCCGGCGCGATGCTCGAGCGATGGGCCGAGGGCGAGCTCGAGGAATTGTCGCCGATTGAAGTCACGCTTCCCGCCGAAGGGCGTGAGGCTGGAAACATGGTGCCAGTGCGTCTTGCGGCCGAAGTGACGGAGGTCGGAACGTTGCGTTTGGAGGCGGTGGCGACCCAACCGCGCGTTCCAAACGAGCGCTGGCGCATCGAACTGGGTGTACGCGAAGAGGCGTGAAACTACCTGTTGCGGGAAAACTACGCAGGCCGTGAATCGCACTTCACCGCTCCGCACTGAGGTGCGTTGGCGAGCGCCCCCAAAATCCGCGAAAAATACGCCAAACGTTTCGATAGTTTCCACCGCGCCAATCCTGGAACACAATGTGCCGTGTTGAATCCGAACCGCAGAGGAGGCCCGTCATGAAACGAGGCATTCTCATCGTGGGACTCGCCATCGCAGGCCCACTCACCGCGTGCAGAGCCATCACGTCTACATCGAACAGCGATCCGCTGACTGCAGCAGAAGCGACCGAAGCCGTGGATGAAGCCTCGATGTCCGCGCAGGCCGAGGGGTTTTCATCCGCCACGATCGAAGTGGCAACCTCGTTCACGATTGGGCAGGCGCTCGATGGGGCCGCAAACGAGCTGCAGAACTTCATCAAGTCGCAGCTGCCTTGCGCAGCCATCACCCTCGACCAGGCAAAACTCACGGTGACATACGGCGCCAACTCGGGCACGTGTGCATATCGCGGCCACACATTTTCGGGCACTCACGCCATTGAAGTGTCTCGCAATAACACGTCGAGCGTGCTCGTTAAGCACACGTGGACCGCGCTATCGAATGGTGTCGTTGAGCTAAATGGATCCGCCGAAGTTACATGGAGTGCGGACAACCCATCTAGACGCGTTGTCCACGATTTCACGTGGAAGCGCCTAAAGGATGGTCGCACCGGTCGAGGCACCGGCGATCGAACGCAGACCCCTTTGAGTGGCGACATCACGAAGGGTATTTCTGTTGAAGGCAACCGCACATGGACGGGCACACGCGGAACGTGGACCTTGGACATCAACAAGGTGGACATGCGGTGGCTGGATCCGGTCCCGCAAGCTGGCTCCTACGTTTTGACGAACCCAACGTCGAAGACGTTGACCCTGTCTTTTTCTCGCGTGGACGACAACACCATCGAAGTGAAGCTCGAAAGCAACAAGCGCATCTTCAAAGTGCGCGTGACAAGCTCCGGAGCC
>JAHFDX010000324.1:4134-5098 GCA_023248785.1 Myxococcales bacterium | reverse complement strand
CCTGGACATCGACGTTCGGTTCGGACCAAGGTGTGGACACCCTTCTCGTCGAGCCGCGAACGATGGCTGATAATGCGCTCGCGGGTGGTTGGGTGCCTCACGACAGAGCCACACTTGGCATTCTCTATTATCGGGGTGCAGAGGTCGCGCGCCTCGCCGGCGGTGATCCAACCCACATCGAAAGCGCACGAAGGTTGCTCGTCATGGCGTGCGATGGATACCGGGCGACCCGGATGCTTGACGTTCTGCCGGTTGCTCTGGGGCTCTTGGCCGAAGCCGAACTTCGTGCGGGACACGCCGAAATCGCAATCGAATGCGCACGGGAAGCGGAAGACCTTCTTGAAGGCGCCTCCGTTTCCCTGCTCAACGAGGCTCCTCTTTACCTTGCCCTTCACGACGCGTGCGTGGAGTTGGGCCGCCTTCACGAGGCAAGGCTCGCCATTGTCAAGGGCGTCGAAGCGCTAAAACGCCGCGTGAAAGGCCTTCACGGAACGAACTACGCGAAACGCTTTCTCACCGAACTACGTCACAACGCAGGACTCGTTGCAGCCGCCGAAGCTTATGGAGTCTTGCCAAGCGACGTTCACGCTTTGCTCGAGTAACCCGTTGCACCACAAAGAACTTCGTACAGGCGTGCGCCGCTTTCTTCCCACGAGGTCGGGCCTGCAGCAACGATCGCTGCTTCATCCCACGTCCGTTCAAGCGCACGCACAAGCGCACCGGCCAACGCTTGCGCGTTTTTTGACGGCACGACGAAACCGGTCGCGGGATCCGCAAGCACATCGGGGATTCCTCCGACATCAGAACCGACGACAGGCCTTCCGCTTGCGAGCGCTTCGAGGACCACATTCGGTGTCCCTTCCGCGTGACTGGGAAGCGTAAATACGTCGCACGCGGCCATCCAACTGGCGATCTCATCGAGTGACTTTGCGCCCGGGAGCAAAAGTGATCCATCTTGCACATA
>JAHFDX010000324.1:0-4124 GCA_023248785.1 Myxococcales bacterium | reverse complement strand
ACATATTTATGCTTCAAGAGTTCGCTGCGAAGCACGCCATCACCCACCAGCGCAAACTTGGCCGATGATCTCTTCGCTCGCACCAAAGGCAGCGCATCGACGAGCTCACACACACCTTTTTGCGACTCGATGCGGCCGACGAAAAGAACGAGGTCACCTTCATGTTCGATCGAAAGGGCGCGCCGAGCTTCTTTTCGATCGCGTGGGAAAAATAAATCGGCTTTCACGCCATTTCGCACGAGATGCACCCGAGCTTTTGAAACTCCAAGTGATACAAGCTCATCACAAAGCGGGCGTGATACTCCCACCACCGCGTGCGCCTTTGGAAGGAGACGCCGAAGCTGTGGCCTTACCGTTCGATCCTTTGCCACAACGTTAATGTCTGACCCATGCACCTTGACGACCGTGGGCTTCTTCAAGAAGAGACCCGCCGTCACGGCGGCACAGCCATCGGGATACGCCCATGCTCCGAGAATCACATCGGCGCGTTCGAGCAACTTGCGATGAGGCACAAGAGACGCCGCGTAGAGAGGGAGCGCCAAGGGTAGGCCCACGCGCGGAAGATAGAGTTGCCGCATCATCACGGTTTCGACGCCCCAGTTCATTTCAACCGCAGGCAACCGTGCGAGCTTTGCGGCACGCTCTGGTTGGCCGAAGCGTTCGGCGCCCGGTACATACGGAATTGCAAGCAACACCGTGATTTCGCAATGCCGCTGCAGCGCGGCAAATTGCTGTCGATTGAACGGGGACGACAGCGGCTCCAGGCTGTTGGGAAAAATCTTGGTGATAGCGACGACGCGCATGACGTGCGACCCATCTTACTCGGGACAGAAGGCCATTCCCCAGATCGTTCGCTCTCGCGATTGAAGGCGCGATAGGATCGGCACTTGATGCGGATTGTGCATGTTGTGCAGTGTTTAGGACTCGGCGGACAAGAACGACTCATTCTTTACCTGTCCCGCGAGCTTCAAAAGCGCGGTCACGAACCCCACGTGATTTCGCTCACTCCCGGAGGCGATCTCAGGCCCGAGTTCGCATCCATCGCGGTGCATGACGTGCCACGCCGAAGCGGCGTCGATCCACTTCTCGCCATGAACATGGCGCGCACCCTTTTGACCATCAAACCTGATGTCGTACACACCCATAATCCTTCGCCCATGTTTTACGCGGTTCCCGTCGCTCGAGCACTTCACGTTCGACGAATTGTGCACACCAAACACGGGGCTAACATTTACGGTCCAAAAAGTCTCTGGGGCGCGCGCGCGGTGGTTCGCATGCTCGATTCGCTCGTTGCTGTTTCGGATGGCACCGCCGACGTTGCTCTTCAAAAAGAGTGTGTTCCCGCAAAAACGATTCATGTGATCCCGAACGGGATTCCGCTCAACGACTTCCATGCCGATGCGGACGCTCGCAAAGACGTGAGACGCGAGTTTTCGATTCCCGAAGACGCACTTGTCGTGGGCTCGGTAGGGCGCTTGGCGAAGGAGAAGGATTATCCGCTCTTGGTGCGCGCCATGAAGCCCCTGCTTGGACCCTCGACTCGCTTAATGATCGTCGGTGCAGGGGCAGCCCGGCCTGACATCGAAGCCGTCATCACACCCGACATTGCACCGTTCGTCACGCTCACAGGGATGCGCCGCGACGTGCCTCGCATGCTCGCTGCGATGGACATTTTCTCGCTCACTTCAATAACCGAGGGGCTGCCACTTGTGATCCCCGAAGCCTTTGCAACGGGACTGCCCGTTGTGGCTACTGCCGTCGGAGGACTGCCCAGCATCGTCCGTGAAGATGTGGGGCTTTTGCGGCCCCACGGCGATGCATCTGGATTATCGGGCGCGTTTTCCGAGCTCCTCAAGGATCCTACACGCCGAGCCACGATGGGCGAATCGGCGCGCTCGTATGCCCTTCGGCGATTTTCCATTGAGGCGATGACCGACGCCTATCTCGCACTCTACCAATGACGCATCGCACTCTCCTAGAAGTATGATGACTCATCGACGTACGATGCGAAGTGCGCTCTCGTTTCATTCCATGAGCGTTTGGCCGACTCTCCATGCTTGAGCTGCTCCGATCACCACGGCGCCTTCTGCTCTTCCTCTTTGAGGGAGTGCTCGTCGCCATTCTTGTGGTGCTCGCAACCTGCATACGAATTGGAATCGAAGGCCTTCGCTACCCAAACATCACTAAGAAAGCCCTCGTCGTTGCTCTCGTAATCCAGGGCGCCTTTTACTACTCGGGCCTTTACGACCTCCAGGCCGCGCGCTCGGCCCGCCTTGTTTTTCAAAAGACACTTCAAGGGTTACTTTTTGCGAGCGTTATCCTTCTCTCGCTTTTTTACGCCGTACCGCTACTCGAAGTTGGCCGCGGTATCTTTCTTACGACCATGGCACTGACTGCCATCGTCGTTCCCCTCTGGCGTTTTGGCTACAACAGGGTCACTGAGGGAAGCGCTTTTTTTCGCCGTGCGATCGTTATCGGAAGCGGCGCGCTCGCGCTCGAAGTGGCCAACCTCATTCGGCAAAGACCTCACCTCGGCTTGGAGCTCGTGGGGCTTTTGGCGCGCGATCGGGTCCAGGTAAACCCGGGGGAGGGCGTGATTGGTACGTACCGCGACCTTTTGGAATTGGTAACCGAGCTCGATGTCAAGACAGTGTTGGTCGCGTATCCCGATCGCCGCGGAACCCTTCCCGTCGACCAACTGCTCGAAGTGAAGTTTCGTGGCGTTGAAGTCATGGAGGGCGTTCAGTTCTACGAACGCGAGATGGGCAAGATATACGTGCGTGAGCTCAAGCCTTCGCAGCTCATTTTTGCGGAAGGGTTCACCATCGGCCCGGGCGAGCGGAGAGCGAAACGAATCCTCGATGTGTTCTGCGCAGGGCTCGGGCTCTTGCTTGCCACGCCCATCATGCTGCTCGCCGTCATTGCAATCAAACTCGAGTCACCCGGCCCCGTGCTCTACAAGCAAGTGCGTGCAGGGCAGTTTGGAAAGCTCTTTACCATCCTCAAGTTTCGTTCGATGCGAAGTGATGCCGAAGCAGGAGGTGCGCAGTTTGCGCAGGTCAACGACCCACGCGTCACACGTGTCGGGGCGTTCATTCGTCGAACACGCGTCGATGAACTGCCGCAATTGTGGAACGTTCTTCAAGGCGACATGAGCATGGTTGGACCGCGGCCCGAACGCCCGGTCTTTATCGAAAAACTCGAGCAGCAAGTTCCGTATTTCAAGCAGCGGCTCTACGTGAAACCGGGTCTGACGGGGCACGCGCAGGTGCGAGCTCCATACGGCGCGAGTACCGAAGACATGATCGAGAAGCTCCAGTACGACCTCTATTACATCAAGAGTTATTCGGTGCTGTTTGACCTTTCGATCATGCTCGATACGATCAAGGTCGTGATTTTTAGAATTGGGTCACGCTAGTGCACCGGTGCGAGCAAGCACCATCTCGGCCCAGAGTATGGTGAGCGGCACGCCAAGACGTCTCGGCCCGAGCGACGTTTTGCGGTGACCACGGCGCCCGTTCGATCCGGGCAACGGCAAGGCGCCTGTCCAGAGTATCCGGCGCACGTGTCATTAATTGTCAGCAACTGTTCGTCGCTCAAATCACGCCTGCGGCGCAGCGTGCCGGCATGCACATACTCCCAACTGGATTTATCGCCGCTAGCGCCCTCATTTGTCACATTGCCCGCGCGGACGAGCCCTTCAAACGATGGAGCGTCGCACTCGATCCACTCGCCGTACTTGGACAAGTTGAACCAACCGGCATCCGCGGACGGATCACCGGACGCCTCGAAGTATCGCCGGTGCGACACCACGCGTTTGTCATCGAACCTTCCGTGCGAATTCCCGGCATGACATGGTGGCGCGACGGATATGACTTGCATGGTTGGGACGGGCGCGTCGGGTACCGTTATTACATTGGTCATCACGGCCTGCAGGGGTTCTTCGTCGGCGGCTCCGCGCAGCTTGGCCGAACCGTCATAACGAGCGAGGATCAAGGCAGTGCCGCAGCGGTACGCTACGGCGGCTACTGGCAAGCAGGCGGCCTCGCTGAGGTCGGCTATCACCATGTCTTTTCGTCCGGATTCACTTTGGGGATTGGTGCAAGCGCCGTGTACCAGGTGCA
>JAHFDX010000323.1 GCA_023248785.1 Myxococcales bacterium | reverse complement strand
GAGAACATCATCGTTCAGCTTTTGCAGAACGCCGATCACGATGTGGAGCGCGCGCAGCGGGGCATCGTGTACATCGACGAGATCGACAAGATCTCACGCAAGAGCGACAACCCCTCCATCACGCGCGACGTCTCCGGCGAAGGCGTCCAGCAGGCGCTCCTCAAGATTATTGAAGGAACCGTTGCAAACGTTCCTCCGAAGGGCGGGCGCAAGCATCCGCAGCAAGAGTTTTTGCAGGTCGACACGACGAATATCCTCTTTATCTGCGGAGGCGCATTCGTCGGCCTCGAGCAAATTGTACAGCGGCGCATTGGTCAAAACACCCTCGGCTTCGGCGCCCAAATTCGCTCGAAGAAAGACATGCCCCTCGGCGAACTGTTCGAGCAAGTTCAGCCCCAAGACCTTTTGAAGTTTGGCCTCATTCCTGAGTTCATCGGTCGCTTGCCCGTGGTAGCAACGCTGCATGAGCTCGATGAAGACGCGTTGATCGACATTCTCACGAAGCCGAAAAATGCGCTCATTAAGCAATTCCAGAAGCTCTTTGAGATGGACGGCGTAAAGCTGAAGTTTACGAAGGGGGCGCTTTCGGCTGTTGCCAAAGAGGCACTGAAGCGGCATTCGGGAGCGCGCGGGTTGCGGGCCATCCTCGAAGGCGCCATGCTCGATATCATGTACGAAATCCCGTCAAAAGGCGGGATCAAGGAGGTCGTGATCAACGAAGACGTGATCACGAAGCATGAGTCGCCGCTCATTGTGTACCAAAAAGAGGCGGAACTGGCCTGACGTTCTCGTCTTTATGAGTTCGAAAGCATCGGTATCCTATAGATCTGCACTTCCGAGTGAGTTGATACGGAGATCGAATGTTTTTTAACAAGGATCAAGAAAAGCCCGCGACCGTGGGTCGTAAAGCAACACTTCCTCTTCTTCCGCTGCGCGACATCATTGTTTTCCCGTTCATGACCACGACGCTGTACGTGGGGCGCGAGCGGTCGATCAACGCCCTTGATGCCGCGATGGCGCGAGACAAAGAGATTTTCCTCGCGGCGCAAAAGAGTGCGCGTACCAACGAACCAACAGCTGACGATATTTTTCCGACTGGGACCGTGGGCGTGATCACCCAACTTTTGCGGATGCCCGATGGCACGGTGAAAGTGCACGTCGAAGGCCGAAGGCGCGCCAAGATCAAACGTTACGTTCAGAGTGACGAATTCTTTTCAATCGAAGCAGAAGAGATCGCTGACGTCGATGGCCATGGCATCGAAATCGAAGCTCTCATTCGCAGCGTTCTCAGTACGTTTGAGATGTACGTAAAGCTCAATCGCAAGGTTGAGGCCCAAGTGTTGATGGAGGTGCACAACCTCGAGCGCCCGGGGCAAGTCGCAGATGCCATCACCGCAAACTTGCCAACCCTGAAGCTCGCCGATCGACAGCAGCTTCTCGAGACGGCGGAAGTTGCGAAGCGCCTTGAGCGCCTTCATGAGCTGATGCAGGGCGAAATCGAAATCTTGCAAGTCGAAAAAAAGATCCGCTCCCGCGTCAAGAAGCAGATGGAGAAGACGCAGAAGGAGTACTACCTAAACGAGCAAATGCAGGCCATCCAGAAGGAGCTGGGTGGTGGCGAGCGCGATGAACTGCGCAGCGAAATTCAGGAGATCGAAGACGCGCTCAAGAACAAGAAGATGAGCGCGGAGGCGCAGAACAAGGTCAAGAAAGAGCTGAAAAAGCTCAAGATGATGCATCCAACGAGCGCGGAGGCGACGGTCGTCCGCAACTACATTGATTGGATCGTCAGCCTGCCGTGGGAGGAGAAGAGCGAAGAGCAGTTTGATCTCAAGCGCGCCGAGGAGATCCTTGAAGAGGATCACTACGGGCTACGGAAGATCAAGGAGCGCATCGTCGAGTACCTTGCGGTGCAGGCGCTTACGCGCAAACTTCGCGGCGCGGTGCTTTGCTTCGTCGGTCCACCGGGTGTTGGAAAAACGAGTCTCGCAAAGAGTATCGCGCGCGCGACAGGTCGGAAATTCGCACGACTTTCGCTTGGCGGTGTGCGTGATGAGGCCGAAATTCGTGGGCATCGGCGAACGTACATCGGTGCGATGCCGGGCAAGTTGATTCAATCGCTAAAAAAAGTCGGGGCTAACAATCCCGTATTCTTGCTCGACGAGATCGACAAGATGTCGTCTGACTTCCGGGGCGATCCAGCCGCAGCCCTGCTTGAAGTTCTCGATCCAGAGCAGAACCACAGTTTCAACGATCACTACCTCGATCTCGATTACGACCTGTCTGACGTGATGTTCATCACGACGGCGAATACGTTGTCGGGCATCCCAGTGCCTTTGCAAGACCGCATGGAGATCATTCAGCTCAGTGGCTACACCGAGTTTGAGAAGCTCAATATTGCAATCAAGTACTTGGTGCCACGAAACCTGAAGGAATGCGGACTCGAAGAGGTGAAAATCAACGTCAGCGACGGCGCAATCCGCACCGTTGTTCATCACTACACACGGGAAGCGGGTGTGCGTTCGTTGGATCGCGAACTTGCGAGCATCCTGCGCAAAGTAGCGAGACACGTTGTTGAGCATGGCAAGGAAGAGGCCATCGACGTCCAGGCGAATGACGTACCGAAATATCTCGGCGTTCCGAAGTTCCGAGCGAACCGCAAGGAAGAGCACGACGAGGTGGGCCTGACGAACGGCTTGTCAGTCACGAACAACGGAGGAGGCGAGCTCCTTGCGTGTGAAGTGGCGGTTGTTGCGGGTAAGGGCAAGCTCGTGATCACGGGTTTGCTCGAGAAGGGCATGGAAGAAAGCGCGCAAGCGGCAATGAGCTACGTGCGTTCTCGAGCGCAGATACTTGGCCTTGAGCCTGAGTTTTATCAAAAGGTGGATGTGCACGTTCACTTCCCCGAGTTCATTCGAAAGGATGGACCGAGTGCGGGCGTGACGATGGCCACATCGCTTGCGAGTGCGCTTATGAAGATCCCTGTAAAGCGAGATCTGGCCATGACGGGAGAAGTGACGTTGCGAGGTCGCGTGCTTCCGATTGGCGGAGTGAAGGAGAAGTTGCTCGCCGCACACCGCGCTGGCATTTCCACGCTTGTTCTTCCGCGCGAAAATCGCAAAGATCTTCGCGAAGTTCCACGACGGGTGCTCAAGGCGACACGCATCGTTCTTGTTGAGCACATGGATGAAGTGCTTCGCGAGGCACTGTGCTTGCCTGATGCGGACGCCGTGTTCGGTCCGCCGAAGGAGCGATGGGAGTACCGCGATGGAGAGTTCGTCGTGACTCCGGCAGTTCGCTCCGATGCAGTGGCGCCTGATGAACCAAGCGCGATGACCGCGAACCCACCGAGCGACGTGCCGGGCCCACCCGCGGAGTAACTTCAAGCGCGAAGTACGGCGTTAGCTCGGCCGGGTAACCTCTTGATGAGACTCGGTTTGTACGTTTCCGATTGACGCTTTGCGTGCGATCCGTATTGTTCGTCCTCCGGCGGTGACCGAGCGCAAGCAAAGTCAACCGGGCGGGTAGCTCAGTGGTAGAGCGCTGGCCTTACAAGCCGGATGTCGCAGGTTCAATCCCTGTCCCGCCCACCAGGCAACTGGGGGGCAGGATGCGAAGGACCCCGCGAGATTGTGTGAATCGTTGATTGAAAATTGGGGTGGTAGTTAAGTCGGTTATAACGCCGGCCTGTCACGCCGGAGGCCGCGGGTTCGAGTCCCGTCCACCCCGCCTCGCTGTGATCGATAGGGGAGGTGCGGGCGCCGCTCGAGGTTCCCTATGCGTGGGTGTCACGCGGGAGGCGGCGGGGTCGAGGCTCCGAGCTCTTTTTCGCGGAGCGAAAAAGGAGGCTTGCGAAGCAAGCCGATAGCGTAGGAGCGACCGAAGGTCGGTCCCGTCCACCCCGCCTCGCTGTGATCGATAGGGGAGGTGCGGGCGCCGCTCGAGGTTCCCTATGCGTGGGTGTCACGCGGGAGGCGGCGGGGTCGAGGCTTTGTGCGCCGTTGGGCGCCCCTGTTGGCTACCTCCTCCGTATGAATACGAGATTGTTTTATTGCTGGTCGCGCTCTTGGTCCCAGGTACACTAACCATTGTGGCTGGTACGCGAGGGACCGTGGAAACATTTCTTCCCGCTGCGCAGCGCGTTTTCAGACTGGTCCGCACACGACTTCGTCGAATCCCTGCAGTCGTACTAACGCCAATGTTTCTTGGCCCCTTCGCATGCGCCAACGAGGCGCCCACGCGAGATGCAGCTGGGCCGCCCGTGGAAACCCTCGTGGCAGCGGATGGAGGCTCTAACGCAAAGGGCTCCCAAATGAGCATCCGTCTTCGTCTCGATGGAACCTTTGCGAGCACCGAAGGAGACGCTCGTGTTCCCTTGCAGTTCGGCGTCCCTTTTGCGCCGGGAGAACTGGCTTCAGTCATCGGGGCGAATGTTCGATTTCGCGGATCGGCGTATCCGGCCGACCTTGAAGTTGCGGCGCGCTATCACTGGAACGGCTCGAGCATTCGCTGGCTCACGGTGCGCACGGCCATCGACGTGCCGGCGGGATACGTCCCCGCGGCGGGTGACTTGTCGCTTGAACTTCTCAACCGACGTTCCGATCCTGCGAAGAAAATCACGGTTACGACGAAAGCACAGGCAAACAAGGGCGCTTCCGAAATCTTCACTATTGCCACTCCTGCGTATGAAGCCGTTGTTACCTGCGATCGCGGCACGCTCGTCGAGAGCTTGCGCGTGGACGCAAATGGTGACGGGTCGATCGACGCAACACCCGTCTTTACAGCCCCCGCAACGATGAGCTCTGCCGACATTCAAAAATGGGGCAGCTCTTGGTACGGACGGCACAAGGGCGGTCAGGCCGAAGAATGGTATGCGAGTTCCTGGAAGCGTCCCGACGTGTGCCGCGTCGAATTCGAGGGCGAGCAATCGGCAATTGTAACAATAGAAGGTTCATATTCCACGGCTTCCGGAGTTGAAAGTGGTCGCTACAGCGCGCACCTTTCGTTTTTCGCTGGGGCGCCTTCGATCGGGGTCCAGTTCAGTCACATCTTTACGGAAGACACGATTCCTTCCTCAAGCCCACTTTGCACGTCCGCTCCTTTTGATCC
>JAHFDX010000322.1 GCA_023248785.1 Myxococcales bacterium | reverse complement strand
TCTCAATGATGCCCGGTCGACGTGCCAGTACGCACACACCGGAATCGCGCGCGAGACGGCCCTCCATTCCCGTGCCAACGAACGGAGCGCTCGATCGCACGAGGGGTACGGCCTGACGTTGCATGTTCGCGCCCATGAGTGCGCGGTTCGCGTCGTCGTGCTCCAGGAAGGGCACGAGCGCCGCGGCCGTCGACACCATTTGGTTTGGCGCCACGTCGATGAGTGAAATCATGTCAGGGGTGACCATGTGGAAGTCACCGTTCAAACGAGCCGATACCAGCGTCTCTTTGAACTTGCCCTTGTCGTCCATCGGCGCCGAGGCCTGTGCGATGTACTTGCCTTCTTCTTCGAGCGCCGAATACCAGCCAACTTCGGTCGTGACTCGACCTTCCTCCACCTTGCGATACGGCGTTTCGACGAAGCCATATTCGTTGACGCGCGCGTATGTCGAGAGCGACGCGATGAGACCGATGTTTGGACCTTCAGGCGTTTCAATCGGACAGATGCGACCGTAGTGCGTTGGGTGCACGTCGCGCACCTCGAAGCCTGCACGTTCGCGCGTGAGACCACCAGGCCCGAGCGCGGAGAGACGACGCTTGTGCGTGACTTCCGAGAGCGGGTTCGTTTGGTCCATGAACTGCGAGAGCTGCGAGCTGCCGAAATACTCCTTCACCACCGCGGAGACAGGCTTCGCGTTGATGAGGTCGTGGGGCATGAGCGTGTCGATTTCGGTCGACATGCTCATCTTCTCTTTGATGGCGCGCTCCATACGAACCAAACCAATGCGGTATTGGTTCTCCATGAGCTCACCGACCGCGCGAACGCGACGGTTGCCGAGGTGGTCGATGTCATCTACCGAACCGCGACCATTCTTCAACTCGATAAGATGGCGCACGGTCTCCATGATGTCTTGGGCCGAGAGCACCCCGAGATCGAGGCGAGGACGTTCGCCTTCGGCAAGGTCGCGATAGAACTTGTAATTGAGCTTCAAGCGGCCGACGCGCGACAGATCGTAGCGCTCGGGATTGAAGAACAAATTTTGAAACAACGTGCGTGCCGTCTCGAGCGTGGGCGGATCGCCGGGACGCAGACGACGGTAGATTTCCATGATGCCTTCGTCGGTCGTCTTGACCTTCTCGGCCAGGAGCGTGTCGCGCAAATAGCTTCCGACGTTGAGACCGTCGATGAAGAGGATCTTGAAATCGGGCACGCCCGCCTGTCGGATCTTCTCGACCTTCGCCTCAGTGAGTTCTTCGTTGCACTCGACAATGACTTCGCCCGTTTCCGGATCGAAGATGTCGTACGCGGCCACCTTGCCGACGATTTCTTCCGCATCGACCGGAAGGCGATCGATCTTGGCTTCTTTGAGCTTCTTGATCGCAGCCTTGGTGAACTTCGTGTTGCGGCGAACGACGATGTCGTTGCCGACCTTGATGTCGCGCGTGGCGCGTTGGCCCGCGAGCAAGTCGTACTCCACACTCTTGGAGACCTTGCCACCCTTTTCAAGGAAGACCCTCTCCGTGTCGTAGAAGTAGTTGAGCATGTCTTGCGTCGAGTACCCGAGCGCACGAAGCAGCACGGTCGCGTGCATCTTCCTGCGACGGTCGATGCGCACGAACATGATGTCTTTCGGGTCGAACTCGAAGTCGAGCCACGAGCCGCGGTAGGGGATGACGCGCGCGCTATAGAGGACCTTGCCGCTCGAGTGAGTCTTGCCTTTATCGTGATCGAAGAAGACGCCAGGGCTGCGGTGCAGCTGGCTCACGACGACGCGTTCGGTGCCGTTGATGATGAACGTTCCCGTGTCCGTCATCAGCGGGATCTCGCCGAAGTAAACTTCCTGCTCCTTGATGTCTCGCCAGAGTTTCTCGCCGCCCTCGCCCGTGTCGTACACGATGAGCTGCGTCGTCACCTTGAGCGGAGCGGCGTAGGTCATGCCGCGTTGGCGGCACTCTTCCACGTCGTACTTCGGCTTCTCAAGGTTGTAACTGACGAAAACCAGGTCGCTGGTCCCGTTGAAATCTTTGATGGGAAAGACCGATAGAAACACGGCCTGCAGGCCCGTCTGTTCGCGCTCTGCAGGCGGAACATTGGTCTGCAAAAATTTGTCGTATGACGACTTTTGAATATCGATCAAATTCGGGATCTCGATGACCTTACGAACTCGCCCGAGGTTTTTGCGGATACGGAAGTTCGATTGGATGACGCTCGCCATCGGTGCTCCTGCTCGCTACGCGGAAACGCCTCCGTTGGTCGCCACGCACGCGCGTTTGCGTGGCGGGAGGGTTCGTCTCTACTAAGTCGCGACGCTCATTACTCAGATTTTGCGCCGCGTAAAGTTAAGGCACACATTTTGCGCAGAACGACGAAAAGGCGACCCAAGGGATGCATGCGGACCACCGCACGACCCCTTCGGTCAACTGCGCAAACAAGAGGCAACCAAGATCAATTACTTGAGTTCGACCTTGGCGCCGGCTTCTTCAAGCTTCTTCTTCATCTCGTCGGCGTCAGCCTTCGACACGCCTTCCTTGAGCATCTTCGGCGCGCCGTCGACCAAGTCCTTGGCTTCTTTCAAGCCAAGGCCTGTGATCTCACGGACGACCTTGATGGTAGCGATCTTGTTCGCGCCGCCATCTTTCAACTCAACGTTGAATTCCGTCTTCTCCTCGGCAGCGGCAGCCGGTGCCGCCGCAGGACCCGCCGCGACGGCAACTGGGGCAGCTTTCACGCCCCACTTGTCTTCGAGGGTCTTGATGAGATCCGCGATCTGGATGACCGGCAGGTTCGAAAGGTAATCAACAACCTGCTCTTTGCTGAGATCTGGCATTTTCATTCTCCCTAATCAAATCGGTGGGCCCGCTTGGCTGGCCAAAATCCTTGGTTTCTGGTTACTTTTGACCCTCACGCTCTTTGGCGGAGAGGACGTAGACGAAGTTCTGCGACGGCGCCTGAAGGAGCGCGACGAATTGCTGGAGCGGCGCTTGGAGCGTTGCGAGAAGCATGGCGCGGAGTTCGTCTTTGCCAGGCATCGTTGCGAGTTGGTTCTCGACGGCCTTTCCGTCGAACACATCCCCGTCCACAAGGCCGGCTTTGACTTGAAGTTTCTCGCCATCGCCTTCCTTGCGGAACGCTTTGACGATCTTCGCGGCCACGCTTGGGTCTTCATAACTCCAAGCGATGCCCGTCATGCCGACGAGCGCGTCCTTGAGCTTGCTCGTGTAGGGCTTATCTTTCAGCGCGTGACGGACCAAGGTGTTCTTAACCACCTTGTAGTCGACACCCGCCTTACGAAATTGCGCGCGGAGCTTCGTGATGCTCTCGACGGTCATTCCCTGGTAGTTGAGGAACACAGCCGAAGTCATTCGGTCGAAGCGGCTCTTGATTTCGCCAATCTGGAGTTCTTTTTCTGGGCGTTCCATGGTGCTTACGCCTCCTCGCTGGTGCTCGTGAACTGACCGGGTTCGAGCTTGACGCCTGGACCCATCGTGGACGAGAGCGTGATGCTGCGGAGGTACGTTCCCTTCGCGGTGGAGGGGCGCTGGCGCACAAGGGCTCCCATCAAAGCTTGGGTGTTTTCGGCAAGCGCCTGCTCGCTGAACGACACCTTGCCCACGCGGGCATGAACGATACCGGCCTTTTCAACCCGGTATTCGATCTTGCCACCCTTGGCCTCTTTGACCGCTTGCGCAACGTCGAACGTGACCGTGCCGACCTTTGGGTTCGGCATCAGGCCACGCGGACCGAGAACGCGACCGAGCTTACCAACGGCGCCCATCATGTCGGGCGTAGCGATGACGCGATCGAAGTCTAAAAAGCCTTCGGCTACCTTCGCGACGAGATCGTCGCTCCCGGTAACGTCGGCGCCGGCTTCGCGCGCTTCACGCTCTTTGTCACCTTTGGCAAACACAAGGACGCGCATGCTCTGCCCGGTTCCGTGCGGCAAAACAATCGCTCCACGTACCATCTGGTCGGCATGTTTCGGGTTGACCCCGAGCCTTACGGCAATGTCGACCGTTTCGTCGAACTTGGCGAACTTGGCCTTTTTGACCAAGGCAACCGCCTCTTCGACCGAATATTTGCGCGTTTTATCGACCATTGCGTCGACGAGCGCTCGCTTTTTTGCGACTTTCGGCATTTTCCTCCTTCGGCTGAATAGCCTTCCACCCGGGAACGAAGAAGACTTTCGTGGGGTGGTGTGGGGGTTCCGATGCGGGAGGACCGAACCAGCTCGGACCCAACGCGGAAGCGGGCAACTACCCGAGAAGCCTTCCGGCCTCAAGGTTTTAGTGAGCCTTAGTGACTTGGCATGTTACTTTTGCTTGCTTTTGCTTATTTCTCGACCACGTCGATGCCCATCGAGCGTGCGGTGCCCTTCACCGTCGAGATGGCTGATTCCAGATCCGTGCAGTTCATATCTTGGATTTTTTGCTTGGCGAGCTCGGTTACTTGGGCAAGCGTCACTTTACCAACCTTGATCTTGTTCGGCTCCTTGGAGCCTGCCCCGGGCTTTTTCGAGGTAGGAAGCCCCGCCGCCTTCTTCAAGAGGACGCTCACGGGGGGCGTCTTCAAGATGAAGGAGAACGACTTGTCCGAGTAAACCGTCAAAACGACGGGGATGATCATGTCGCTCCCCTGGGTCTTGGCGTTGAACTCCTTGCAGAACCCCATGATGTTGATGCCATGAGGACCCAGAGCCGGACCGATCGGCGGAGCCGGATTGGCCTTGCCCGCGGGGATTTGTAACTTGATCTGACCGGTTACTTTCTTCATGACTGACTCTTCCTCGATGCCCTCTGGCTCGTGCTCCTACGGGGGTTCGCTAAATGGCGCGAAGCCGTGGGTTTCGCAATAGAAAAAACGTTGCGCTCAGCGGGTTACGCCCTCTTCTCCACCTTATTGAAATCGAGCTCGACCGCTGTGGCGCGGCCGAAGATGGATACTTTGACCTTGAGCTTTTGCTTCTCGGGATTGACCTCTTCGACCATGCCCGAAAAGTTGGCGAACGCGCCGTCGATGACGCGAATCTCGTCGCCCACTTCGAATGAAACGCGGGGCTTTGGCTTTACGGCGCCTTCGACGATGCTCTTTCGAAGATCGTCAATTTGGCGGGAATTT
>JAHFDX010000321.1 GCA_023248785.1 Myxococcales bacterium | reverse complement strand
CGCTGTGGCGCGCCTGACAAAAGACGGCGCCGTGATGCGCGAGGTATCTGTCCCGACGGTTGCTGAAGATGGCCGCATGGTGCAGCCGGGCGCGTTCGAGCTTGCAACCATCGCGGCCGACACGACCCGGATTTTTGTGCGCGATGATGCCCTTAGCGGTTCTGGAGGAGGGCGGATCGTTGCGTTCGACATTCAATGGTCGGTGTCCACCCTGAAGTCCAAACTCGACGTGTTCGTGCCGCAAGGCGTGGGGCATGGCCCCCTTCTGTGGTTATCGGCACCAGCGCCCGCACTTGCATTCGTCGACGAAAACGACACGTGGCTTCGTCGGCCCATCTCCGAGGCTCGCGTGTCGCGTGAAACAGAATGGTCAAGCGCAAGGCCGGTTTCTGCCAAGGATGCTACGTGGGTCGTGTTTCCAGAGAAGGGTAAAGTCGTTCCGTATCGGTGTGAGTAATGAGCCTGCTACTCTGAACCCGTGCGAACGACGAATGCGTTGATTGTGCTTGGATCGGTTGCGGTGCTGGGTTGCGTAGAAAAAGGTCGACCCCACGAGGCCTCGCCAAGCGAAGCTGCCTGCAGTCCGGCGAAGTTAGGACTTCGCGATGTGAAGGCACTCGTGTCGTGGAAGTCTCCTGCAGGATGTAGGGTCCATGGATCGTTGGGCCCGCCACCAAAGGTGCTCCACAGTGAAGAGCAATTCCACGCCCATTTTTCCTGCCCTGCGGGCACTTCGTCTGGGATCGACTTTGCGCACGACTCGCTCGTTTTTCGAGATCACATGCTCTCGCCAGCAGGAGTTGGAAGCGATTTGTACGATGACGGACGAACCGTGACGATCGTCTCTCGATTTCGCAGTCCGTGTCCGGACGATCCCCACCCGATGCCTGTTCCGTTCACGTTGACGTTTCTCCTTCCCGCCGGCGGAGAGCGCAAGTTTGCGGAGATGGCGTGCAACGTGGAGTCGCGTTGCCCTTAGCGTGTCCTTAGCGTGCGAAGCGCAGGGATCCAGCGCGACACCATGACGCGAAACACGGGGTTGTATCCGTAGTCCTGCGACGAAGGATCCCCCTCAAGTGTCCTTGGACAAAGCGATCCGGCGATGCCTTGCGCTCCAAGATCGCGGACGACCGATAATTCGCGAAGCGTCGGGTAGGCCTTTCCGCGAACCTGCCTGGTGCCGCTGCAAAGCGGTGCTTTCGATCCCGCGTTGCAGTCGCAATATCCCGTGGCGCTCGGACATTCGCGTTGCAAGGTTGGCGGTAGCGCGAAGGTGCACGCGTACTGAAGATCCTGGTTATTCGTCTCGTGTTCGCGGCCGTGAAACGGATCTTTTGTGTCGCTCTCGGAGACGCCTGGCAAGGGTGCGCGCGGCGCGATCGATTCGAGCATGTGCGGATCGGCGCCGGTCATGTCGTAGCGGATCGGGTCCTTGCCTATCATTCGCGTCCAGTCTTCCGTGCTCAGCTGCTCCTTGAGCTCGCCTGCGCCCTTGCTATCGCTTGTGAGCAGTTGCCAAGGCACGCCACCCAGCACAGTGAAGAGCACGGAGTTTTGCGAACGCGTACCGATCGGTAGATGACAGAGTTCGTCTGTCGCGGAATTTGGTAGTGCCGCGGCGAACAACGGATTGGTACATCCGTCCTCGCTTGCATTGTACTCCGTTCCGAAGGGACGTTCATCGGCGCGCCCCGGAACTTGCGGTTGCGAAAACCCGCGCACGTATCGAGAAAGAGGGAACTGGACGTCAAATCCGAAGCGGCGCTTCATCTGGAAGAAGCGCAGATTGAATGCGTCTTCGCTCTCGCTAAGGCGTGGCGCCGCATCTCCGCCGCTCGTGAAGTATGACGAAGTGCAGTCCTTGCTATTCGGATCGTGGGAGCAAGTATCAGTCGGTTTCCAAAGTCGCTGATCAATCGCAACGACGCTGGCGCTCGAGTTAAACGCGCGTGGATCATACGTGGAATCATTTTCATCGGTAAGCAAGACGATCCCAACAAGCGAATTGGGCCGGAGAAACGCAGCACGCTGCTTCAAGAGGGTCTCGTCGATCCCTTGGTACTCAACTCCCGGGTTGTTGAGCGAGACGACCTTGTCGTACGGATCGGGTTGAACCAAAAAGCGATACGCGCTTTCGAGCTGCGCTTCAAAGCCACACCCACTCTCGCCAACACCGCCGATCAATTCGCCAATGGAGGAACTTAGTGCATTCAAATCAGATTGCCGGGGCACCAAAGGTTCCGGTCTGCCAACGTTCTGGTCCCAGGGAGGAAGCCACGCGACAAAGCCCGTCGGCTTCGCCGCCGCAATCGCCTTCCGATTCAATAAATGCGCAGCGTCGTTAATCCGTGGCGTTCCGAGTGCGCAGGCGTCCTGGCCGGGCGTGCCGAGTGACGTTGAAATCACTCCCACGTGCAGATCGCTGACGGGGGGAAATTCGGGGGCCATACCGGCAGGACAGGAAGCGGCCCCATGCGCATCCACGGTGGCACGAGGCGCAGCTTGCGGAACCACGCCCGTTGTCGCGTCTGCGCAGCGTGGATTAACAAGTTGCTTGACGAGCTCTGGGATGGCTTGGGCAAGGACGCGTTGCTTGTCTCCCATGGACTGCGAGTTGTCGACCACCAAGAGAAGATCGACCGAGTCGATCGGGGTCGTTACCCGCGTTTCGGGGTTGGATGTCGGTGGTTCAGAGGGAGCTGAACCGTCGGGAAGGTCGACCGAGCCAAGGGAGCTGGCGCGTCCGCCGCACCCGCCCGCTGCATTGACCACGCCCGCCATCGCGAGCGCGAAAAAAAGAATGGGATGGGCGGAAGTTCGGCACTTCGATCGGTGCATCGTCGGATCTCCTTGATCTGGCCCCATGTCGTGAGTGGAGCGCGTGGCCGGTTGGTGAGGTCTCAAAGCGAACTCACGGGCGAACACGCCCCCCAAGGCCAAAGAGACCAGGGAAAACGGGCCTCTCCAGCGATCCCTTTCTTCCCACGGCCCCTTCGAGTACGGTGGACCCGTGTCGCTTGCGGCAGTTCGGGCCCATAGCTCAATCGGTCAGAGCCCCCGGCTCATAACCGGGCTGTTCCTGGTTCGAACCCAGGTGGGCCCACCGACGTTTGTGGTAGGCCCCGGGCGTAGTCCGGGCCGCAGTAGCCTTCTTTGGAGGAGACGTTGATCACGGTAGAATCGATTCAGGCATTGGCGGCGCTTGCAGACGTAGACGCTCGGCTTCGAACGCAGGAGGAAGAGGCGTCGAAGGTGCGGGGCGAAGTTGACCAGCTATCTGGGAATGTGAAGCAACTTGAGGCCCGCGTGGAGAAGGAGCGTGCTTCGGTGGCAGTTCTTGAACGGACGCGTTCGGACTACCTCGCCGAAATTCGCAACATGAACAACCAAATCGAGCACTCGCGCGACAAGATGGGACGCGCGCGTACCGAACGCGAAGTCAACGCGGCTACGCGCGAGCTTGAAGAGCTCCGAAAGTTGATACGCGACCGAGAGGACGAATTGGGTCGCGTGGTCGCCGAGATGGATGGGGTCAAACAGACACTCACGCGCGACGAGGGCGAGCTTGAGACCGCGCGCGGTGAACTGAATGAAAAGGGTGGCGAAATCACAGGGCGACTTGCCACGCTCGAAGCAGAACTTGCAGTGGCTCGTGAGGCGAGAGAGCAAGCGGCCAAGAAGGTTCCACCGGCCGTGTTTCGCAAATACGACACGATTCGGCAAAAACGCGGGTCGGGGCTCGCGCAGACCATCGATGGGACATGCCTTGCATGCCACATGTCACTCCCCCCCCAGCTGTTTCATCGGTTACGACGCGAGCCGATCCTCGAACAGTGTCCATCGTGCTACCGGCTGATCTATTGCGCCGCAGCGCACCCCACAGGTGCGAGCTAGTGCTGCGACCGAGGCGCAATGATTAAGCAAGGAGCGAAGTCGGGCGGCGCTAGGCGAATTCGCGGGAGCGAATTCGGAGGTCTTGGGGCAGGGCCCCAGGGAACAGTCTGGGCCTTTGACCGCTGCAAAGCAGCGTGCAGATTGCGGAGCAATACGCTCCGGTCAAAGGGCTAGGGAGTGGCTGAGTAAGTGAGAGAGCGTTCGTGAAGAGCTGCCCGATCTGTCAGCGTGTCTTTCCTAACGACGCGGGTTTTTGCCCGGAGGATGGGACGCGCCTTCTCTTGATGACAGACGTGCCGGTTTCGTCGGTTGAAGATGCGCGCATTGGCGCGAAACTCGTTGGGCGTTACGAACTTCGCCGCGTTGTCGCCGATGGCGGGACGGGCCGCGTATACGAAGGGGCGGATATCGAAGTCGAACGCCGCATCGCCGTGAAGGTTCTTCACGACGATGTCGCTACGGATCCCGTGGCGCTAGAGCGCTTTCGCCGCGAATACGAGCTTTCAAAGAGCTTGCCGCACGATCACATCGTCGAAGTCCTCGATTTCGAGCGCGACCCCATACTCGCGGTGCATTTCTTGGTTATGGAGTTTCTGGATGGGGAAGAGCTGCGTTTCATTTTGAAACGCGAGCGCGTATTAGCGCCCGAGCGATTGATCCGAATGCTCGCGCAGGTCGCGATTGGACTCGACGAGGCCCACGCACGAAGCTTCATTCACCGCGACCTGAAACCCGACAACATTTTTCTCTGCGGAACGCGCGATGGTGACGTCAGCAAGATCCTCGATTTTGGATCTGTGAAGGATAAGAACGCGCAAAAGAAACTCACCCAGCTCGGAACGACAATCGGTTCGCCCTATTATATGTCGCCGGAACAGGCGCAGGGGCTCGATTCGATCGACGCGCGTTCGGACGTGTTTTCGCTCGCGGCAGTTACGTATGAGTCCGTGACGGGTTATGTTCCGTTCGACGGTACAAACGGCCCATCGATCTTGCTTTCGATATTGACGCAAGAACCCGTGCCGCCATCTGTTCGGGGTAGGGGTGCGCGATATTCAGTTCCGCCAGCACTCGACGATGTGCTTGAAGAAGCGCTCGCAAAGATTGCCCATATTCGAACCGCGACGGTGGGCGCGCTAGCGGATGCGGTGGGGCGCGCGTATGGCCTGCAAGGTTCGCACCGCGATTGGGCGTACATGCCGCAATCAAACATCAGCGAGCGCGT
>JAHFDX010000320.1 GCA_023248785.1 Myxococcales bacterium | reverse complement strand
CGCTTGCGACGAGGTCCATGGCGCCGCCCATGCCTTTGACCATTTTCCCCGGGATCATCCAGTTGGCCAAATCGCCGAACTCCGAGACCTGCATGGCGCCCAAGATGGCAAGATCGATGTGGCCCCCGCGGATCATGGCAAAACTCTCCGCGCTCGAAAACGTGGCCGAGCCAGCCAGCATGGTGACTGTCTCTTTCCCGGCGTTGATGAGATCGGCGTCCACTTCGCCGTCGGTGGGGTAGGGGCCTATGCCAAGCAGTCCGTTTTCACTTTGGAGTACGACTTCAACGCCGCGCGGAATGTAGTTTGCCACCAACGTCGGCATGCCGATGCCAAGGTTGACGTAGTAGCCGTCTTTCAATTCTTGTGCGGCGCGTTGCGCAACTTGCTCGCGGGAGAGTGCCATCGATTTATCCCTTTCGCGTCGTGCGCCGTTCGATGCGCTTTTCGTAGTTTTTCCCATGCACCACGCGGTGCACGAAGATCCCGGGCGTGTGAATGTGATCGGGATCCAGCTCGCCGACCTCCGCAAGCTCCTCGACTTCCGCGATCGTGATGCGCGCGGCTGTTGCCATCATTGGATTGAAGTTGGCCGCGGTGTGGCGGTACACGAGGTTGCCAAATCGGTCGGCTTTCCATGCTTTGATGATTGCAAAATCACCGACAATTGCGGGCTCAAGTACATACGTGCGGCCATCAAATTCGCGCGTTTCTTTTCTCGTCGATGCCTTTGCGATGGATCCATCGGCCGCGTACTTGAGGGGAAGTCCTCCCTCGCTGACGACGGTTTCGGCGCCCGTCGGCGTGAAGAACGCGGGAATCCCAGCGCCTCCCGCGCGCAATCGTTCCGCCAATGTGCCTTGAGGGCAGAGTTCGACTTCAAGCTCACCCGACAGGTACTGGCGTTCAAACTCCTTGTTCTCGCCGACGTAGCTTGAGATCATTTTGGCGATCTGCCGGTTACGAAGAAGGATGCCGAGACCGAAGTCGTCAACGCCGCAGTTGTTACTGACCACGGTGAGGTTCCTCGTTCCAAGTTCACGCAGTGCCGCAATGCAATGTTCGGGAATGCCGCACAGTCCGAATCCGCCCGCCAACACCGTCGCGCCATTTGGAATGTCGCGGCACGCTTCGAGCGCAGAAGGCACCACTTTGTTCATGGGCAGGCACGTTACTCTGCGCGGTAGGGGCGAGGCAACGCTGCAAAAAGCATCGGAGCTGGAGAACCCGGCCGGTTCCGATCAAAGGGCAGGCATCCCGCGATTGGCTCGCACGGCGCGCAAGCAGGCAAGCAAGCGCGCACCATCGCGTCAAAGATATGAGCCGACACCTGAGAAGATCGTACGACGATAAGCCTGAACCACGGGCTCGTTCATTGCGTTGAGTACGGCCCGGGAGGTGTCCTGGCCGATGCAGGAGCCCCACCACCAGACGGCGCTCCTCCGCGTACATCCGACGCGATGCGGTCTCCAAAGGGCCTCGAAGACTGGCTGCGAATTCTTCCTCAGACCCGGCTACGGAAGCCCATTACGGCCGTGGACCAACAAGCCGTAACCCTGCGGTGATGACTACGTACAAGGGATGCCTCGCGGTTGTAGTTCTCATGGTTGCCAGTTTTTTCTGTATGAGCTGTTCGGACGATGGCGGCGGGATGCTCGAGCGTGACGCCGCCACCGACGCGCCGCTCAATCGAGATGCACAAGAGGACACGGGTGTGGACGCACCGCCGCCTCTCGCTCCGCCGACGCTCACGCCCGCGGAAGGCACATATCCTTGCACCACAACGATCGTGATGACGTCGGTTGCGGGAACGAAAATCTACTTCACGGTGAACGAGAGGTCGCCTGTTTCAAACGGCAAGATCGCAACGGCCTACGCGACCGAGTACACGAAACCCTACACATTCGAGCCGCTAGAGACCGATTCGGTCTACGTGGTTCGCGCGGTGTCGGTGACGATGCAGGAGCCGCTTCGTATTTCGACTGAGGTCGCGGCATCCATTGTCATCTCGGCAGCCTCGCACGCGCAGGCTCCGGTCTTTTTCCCCGCCCCGGGGACGTATGTTGGCTCGGTGGGTGTCGTCGTCCAGCCAGCGGGTTCGAGCGGCGACACCGTCCGCTACACGATCGATGGAACAGCGCCGACGCGGACCGTGGGCACGATCTTCACAGGGGATCCAATCGTTCTCACGCAGACAACGTCGGTCAAAGCAGTTGCCTATAGCACCGCGTTCCTCGCATCTCCTGTTGCGGAAGGCTGGTATACGGTCCTCCCTGCGACGAACCCGCCAGCAGTGCCCACCTTCACGCCACCGGCCGGTTCCTATCAGGGCAGCGTGAGCGTGACGCTCGCGTCCGCAACGCCAAGCACAACGCTTTGTTACACTACCTCAGGCATCGATCCGTCGGGATGCATGAACACGGGGTGCGTTGCGGGAACAACGCAATACACGGCGCCGATCACGTTTGCGGCATCCTCTTCCGCGTACACTCTCAAGGCAATCGCATGCCTCACGGGTACGCCTTCTGCAGTTGCAACAGCGGCCTACAACGTGTCGCCCCTAAAGCAAAGTCAACCAGTGTACCTACCCTCGGGCACCGTCGTGTGGGGCACGAAGCCCACGGCCACGGCAGCAAGCGGTGCAACGATTCTCATCACGAAGACCATCGACGGCAGCACGCCAGCGGACCCAACAACAACTGGCGGAAGCACAGGAGCGATGACCACGTGCGCTCCGGCAACTGGTGTCGTCGCAGCGACGGGTACAGTCGATCTGTCCGCAGCAGCGGGCCTGCCTAGCCAAGGGGCCAACGGGCTCAAACGTCACGCCAAGTACCGACTGCGCACGTGTGTGGTCGGCGATCTTCTCTCTGATGTTGCGTCTGCTGACTACGACGTAAGGCTGCCGCAACCGACATTGTGGTCGAACGCGACAGCGAGTATCGCTGCACCTGCGTTCGGCGTCGTGAATCAGCCGCTCGCTGTCTTCTTCAAGAGCGAAGCGAGCGGTGTGCTCAATACGGATGGCGCGGCCGCAGAAGGTGGTCTTTGCGTCGGCACAGGCGGCACGATTCCATCGTGTGCGTCATCGGGTCTCGCCTGCGGTTCCACGACGAACACCGTGTGGTTACCTGCGAGCTCGGTACGCGATCCCGAAGGAACAGTTTCTGCAGTTGCGTACGCCGTATGGGATGGTACCGGTGCGAACGACTACAACGCATCCGAGCGAAGACAATTCAATGTTGTCGCATGCAGACCCGATGTATTGCCTTCGTTGGCAAACCCGGGCACATGGAGCTTCAAGTTGAGTCTCGCGATCTATCTTGGTGGTTCCGCGGGTCTTCCTGCAAATCCGCAACTCACAGTCGTGAATGTCGGTGTAGACATCGCTTCGGAATCGCTCAACCCAGCGGTACCCGCAACAAGTGCTGCACCCGGACACGTGGTGTTTGGCCTCTGGAACGGGAGCACTACAGGCACAACCTACGCCGCCCTCAGTGCAGCCGGCGCTCTCACCTCGTCGACCTCGGCCATGCCATCAGGCATCGCTGTATATTACACTGAAGACAACGCAACGCCCGTGTTGCCTTCCCAATGTGGCGACGCAACGGGAGGTCCAACGTGGAAGACCGAATCGTCCGGCGCCACGCCACACATCAACTTCCCCCTCACGTGGGCGCAACCTGTCGGAGGAACGCCAGTGCGCGCGATTGCGTGTGCGCCAAACTGGACGTCTTCTGAAATCTCATCGCTCGCGCTGACAGCGGGACCTTAAGGATTGACCACGGTACCCGCGATCCACATCTGCTTCATGGGGTTGTCTGCGAGGCCTTTGGAACCGCTCCGGGGATCCCGATCGAGGAGCACGAGATCGGCCTCGTATCCGACAGCAATTTTGCCGATGCGGTCGCCCCACCCGATCGCCACGGCCGGATTCGTCGTGTAGGCCGCCATGGCAAGGTCGGCGTCGACTCGTTGCTCGGGGCTGAACGATTCGCCGTTTTGAAATTGCCGGCTGATGGCGCTGAAGAGGCCGGTCACCGGATCGTACAAGTCGCTCGAAGGGAGATCGCTTCCGAACATCATCGTTGCGCCTCCGGCGACAAGAGCGTGCCACGCGTAGAGATTGGAGACGCGTGCGGCACCGACGCGGACTTCGGGGCCTAACGAAAACGCGCTGCGCGATGCATAGCTATAGACCCATACGGGTTGGACAGATGCCGCAACCCCGAGTGCGCCGAAGCGTTGCGCGTCGGAGGGGTCCACCAAGACAGCGTGCTCCACGCGATTGACAAGGCTGTGGCTGAGCGTCTGCTTGGAATACTCAAACGCGTCGAGAGCGCTGCGAACCGCCAAGTCTCCGATGGCATGAATGGCGGCCGGGAAGCCCGCTCGATTCGCTCGGACGACCGCATTGTTCATCGTGTCCTGCGCCACATAGAGCGTGCCACTGCTGTTCGGGTTGTCCGCGTAGGGCGCGAGGAGCGCTCCGGTGGACGTTGCAAATGTTCCGTCGGCGAAACCCTTGAACGCTGCGATCTGTACCTTGCCGTCTCGCGGAAGCCCTTTGGCGAACGCCAGCCATTGTTGAAAATCGACGTCCTTTGCGAGCAGTGGCCCCCAAAGAAATGCCCGCTGCACAAGGCGTCCTTGTTGATCAAGGCGAACGTACGCTTGTGCTTGCTCCAGCGTTACTGGGCCGCCTTGCATCGAGGTGCATGCCACACCCAGCGACATCTTTTGACCGGCAAGAATGTATTTTTCACGGTCGTCGTCGGTCAGGGCTGGCTCCTTCGAAACAACGAGCCCTTTTGCCGCGTCGAGAAACATTCCGGTCGGTTGGCCGCTCGAATCTCGTACGATCTTTCCTCCGAGCGGGTCCGGGGTGCTCTTCGTGATCCCGGCGGCCAAGATCGCGGCCGAGTTTGTCCATAGATTGTGGCCGGAATGATCGGTGAGAGCGACGGGGCGCGTGGATTCCACCGCATCGAGGTCAAGTCGTCCCGGCAACTGCGCAAATCCACCCGCGTTCCACCCGCGCCCGAGAATCCAAGGATCGCTCGGGTGGTCGTGTGAGTACTGATTCACAGCGGCGTGAATATTAGGCAGCGAAGCTCCCTGCAGC
>JAHFDX010000319.1 GCA_023248785.1 Myxococcales bacterium | reverse complement strand
AATGGTCAAGGGCATTGAGAAGATCATTGCGGAAGTTACGGCGCCGCTTAAGTCGGTGAAGGAGTCCATCTCGAAGGATATCAAGGCGTTTGCCAAGTACGTCCTCAAGGAGGCGTTTGGGATCGATGTAGATGAACTTAAGGATTAATGGTTCAACCCGGCAGCCTACATCGACGTGGCCTTTCGCAAGTTCAGCTCACCCATTTCCAATTTGTCGGGGCAAGAGCAACGGGATCCAGACGGCCGCCCGGTGACCGTTGCCTCGCTCAACCGGTGGATGGGTTTGCAGTCCACGGACCATACAGGCAAGGAAAAATTCGATTGGCGCAAGTTCCCTCCCGCCTTCAACACCGTGCAAATGATCAAGTTGACGTTTCTTGATCTGACGGCGATCGATCAACTGCTCCGCACACTCGGTTCTGATCAGAAATGGCCCACGTCGGGTGATTCCAACGTCATGCTCGGTGGTTGGCAGGGGGCTATGGACGCGGGTAACCAATGGGCAAACGGGCCAAGACTTATTTTCGCACGGGAGTGTCGCGTCTTTAACCGGCTCTTCATGAAACACACGGGCCCTACGTTGGATAAGCCGTATCAACCGAGGAACGAATGCGCCAAGAGCGACTCGTGGGTTAAGGACGGGATCCCAAAGTCCGCAGACCCGTTTCGCGTCGTGGGAGACGCATACGTAGACCTCGAGGAGGGCGAGACGCATCGGTTCGAATTTACGGGCGATTTCAAAACGTTCTCGGTCAAGGCCCATGGTCGAGCCAGTGAGTTCTGGCAAAAGCAGGGCAACGCCATCAACTACAACGCACCTACCGGACTGTTCAGCAGAACAACCCAATCGGATTTGTCGAACGCGTGGGCTATTCAGGAAGACGTCCAGTTCACGGTGACGGACGACGATTTCGAGCAAGCCATCGTGAGCGTTCGCATCGCCCCCAAGCCTGTCCTTTTGCCCTTCGTCGAAGGGGCTCTCGCAGGCTCAAGCATCAAGTTCTACGTTCCAAGCGCGGAGAGAACGATCGCCTGGAAAGTCACCAAAGGGCGGGGCAAGTTCGGCGACGCAAGCAAGCTCACGGAACTCAGACACACAATCTCTTCCCTCGAACAAAGAATCTGTGCGCTACCCGAAGCGAGTCCAAAGGTGCCGAACCCCGGTTCGTTCAAGGCGATAGAGGAATACCGCGCGCAGCTACGAAAGGAAAAAGAGACCCTGTCCGAGCGCAGGGCGCTTGTTGTGGAGCTGGCCGACGCAAGGCGAGAAGTCCTTGCGGAGGAGGGAACATTCTACGCGCCGACAGATGTAAAGGAAGATGCGGAAGAAGACGTGGAAGTCATCGCGGAGATCGCAGCGACAAAAAACAGGCCGGCGCTCACGTTGAGGCAGAAGTTTCCTCTGTACGCGAAAATGCCACGCACGCTCGAAGAGCTCCACCGAATGTTCGAATCAAACGAGGAACTTCAAGCGGCCCTCAGGCATGCGGATGTGATCGAAAAGGCGCGTGCTTCTGGGAAGTTCAAATTGCTTGCGTTGAACGGCGGCATCATGCAGCAGCTGAAGTTCTCACTCGATGGAGTCAAGATATCGAGTGAAGGTGCGTTTAAGCGCAAGCTCGATGTTCCACAGACGTCGCCGCTGATGGTACGACAGGGCGCCAAGCTCCCCGAACTCAAGAAGGGCACAACGATACCCAACGTCAAGCAGGATGCAGCGTTGCCTGGCCGGGGTACATCTCCGCCTCCGAATGGTGGCCCTACGCCGCGCAGACCGTAGTGTCGTGCGACAGCGCCCGATCGTGGCATTAACGCGGCCATCGCAGAAGCCGTTCTCCGCTATAGGATGTTTCTCGGCGTAACCAAACGGATGCAACCTGCGCTGCAGGTCTGCTTGTCTTTGCGTACGGATGTGCCCCCAGCCTTGACGATCTCGCTCCATTTCCCCGCGCGGGGGACCACACGTGCCCGGAGGGATTCGTATGTAGTCGACGCCGAAAGTGAAATTTTCAGCGTCGGCTATTTCGCGTATCTCATCGCGCACAAGTTCAAAGTGCGCAACGAATGAGACACGCGCAAGTCGGACGCCTCCGCCGTCGAAAGTCTCCTCATTCTCGACCGTCCCAAGCAGGCCGCGCGAACGTGCCCGTTCGGTACTCGAGCACTACATCCGCAGGCCCCCGTTAACACCAAGCACTTGGCCCGTCACGTAGCGTGCTTCGTCGCTTGCTAGGTACACGCACGCTGCGGCAACGTCTTCGGGCTTACCGGTCGTCCCCAGGGGCGTCATCTTCTGAAGTTGCTCGCGCATCGCGTCTGTCATTGCCGATGTCATGTCGGTGTCGATGAAGCCTGGCGCAACGACGTTGACCGTAATGTTACGCGAAGCGCACTCACGCGCGAGAGATCGTGCGGCTCCGATCAGCGCGGCCTTGGTGGTCGCGTATGCGGTCTGGCCAACGTTGCCCATCTCGGCGACAACGCTCGAGACGAACACAATGCGCCCTTTTTTTGCCGAAAGCATCGGACGAAGTGCAGCCTTGGCGCTTGCAAGCGCACCGCGCACGTTCGTCTGCCAAAGCGCTTCAAGATCGTCGTAGTTGAGCCTTAGTGCCAATCCATCCCGACTGATTCCCGCGTTGGCAACGAGCACATCAAGGCGCCCGACACGTTTGACCATAGCCTCGATCCCCTGTTCCACCGCAGCAGGATCACTGACATCGAATCCAGCCACGTGCGCCTTGCCCCCCTCGCCGACAATGGACTCCGCAACTTCACGCGCGGCCGCCTCATTTTTCCCGTAGTGCACAAGCACTTCCGCACCTTGCTTGCCGAATGCAATCGCGGTGGCGCGACCAATTCCGCGTGAGGCACCTGTTACGAGAGCAACTTTTCCCGAGAAGTCGAACATGGATTTTCTCGCAGTCCAAAAATGTGCATTATGTGTTACGAATTCGCGAGTGTGGCCAGTGCGTTCATGGTTTTTGTGAGCCACACCTCGTCGCGAACACTTAGGGGTACGACGCCCTTGAGCGTGCGCTTCACGCATCCCGAGAGCACGTCGCCTGGGCCTACCTCAATCGTGTGCGTGATCCCCATCGAGCCCATCGTTCGCAGCGTCTGCTCCCATTGTACAGGTGACGTCATTTGCGCGATTAGTCGCCTTCGTATCGAAGATGCATCTGCGTGAGGAAGGCCATCCACGTTTGAAAGGACGGGCGATCGCGTGCCGGAAATTGCGACTTTCGAAAGCGCGTCCGCCATGGCGTCCGCAGCGGGCTGCATGAGCGCACAATGAAAAGGTGCGCTCACCCGAAGCGGGAACACCCTTCCTCCTCTCTCGACCGCCTTCGCCGAAGCGCGTTCGACCGCCCTCACGTGACCTGCGATGACAACTTGCCCGGGCGCATTAAAGTTTGCCGGTGAAACGACGTCGTTGTCGGCCACCTCGGCGCATACCGCTTCCACCCCGGCGTTGTCCATCGCGACGATGGCGGCCATGGTTCCTGTGCCCGCCGGAACCGCTCCTTGCATGGCTTTTCCTCGCAAGTGCACGAGGCGAATTGCATCTTCCAACGACAACGCGCCAGCGACCACGAGAGCGGTGTATTCACCGAGCGAGTGACCTGCAAGCACGGAGGGCTCAGGAAGGTCAGGGCATCGCTCTCTCAATGCCTCCAGCAACGCGATGCTCGCCACAAGGATCGCAGGTTGGGCATTCGCCGTGAGCGTCAGCTCTTCTTCGGGACCGTTTTCGATCAACTTCGAAAGAGGCTCGCCGAGCGCTTCATCGGCGCGCTCAAATACGGCACGTGCACAAACCGATGTGCGCGCGACGTCGCACGCCATCCCAACGACTTGCGATCCCTGACCGGGAAAGAGCCAAGCGAATCGAACCATCAGCGCTTACGCGCCGGCGGTCTTGGTCGCCTTAACCTCTCGCCCCTTGTATTGTCCGCATGAACCGCATGCGCGATGTGGGATTGCGGGTTCGCCGCAGCTGGGACAGGGGATGAGGTTCGGCGCAGTTACCTTGTCGTGGTTGGCGCGGCGCATGTTGCGCTTGGATCGAGTCGTTCGTCGCTTTGGGACGGCCACGGCGTTACTCCTTCATTCGGTTGCGAATCTGCATCAGCGGAGCCAGCCGAGGGTCGATATTCGGCATGGACTCGGAAGTGTCTTCTTCGGGCGAAACCGTATCAGACGGGGAAAACGGCTTGATACCCGGGCAGTCCTCTCGACACAAGGGAATCATTGGCACGGCGAGAAGGAGCTCGTCGCGGATGAGGTTATCGAGAACCACGGTTTCTCCATCGAAAGCCAGCGTATCCGGCTCGTCGGGGGTGATATCGAGGTCGTTGTCTTCGGACGATCGGGCATCGGATGAACGGGCTTTCGCCTTGAGTTCGGCGCTAGGCACGACCACGGCACTGACCTGCTGATGTACCGCAATATTTGCAGGCGAAAGGCATCGCCCGCACGTAGCCACCACGCTTGCATCCAAGCGGCCGTGAACGATCACGGTGCCTGCGCTTTTGGACGCTCGGACCTTCACCACGCCGTCGTGATCGGGCGCGTGAACGTCTGTTTCCTCAAAGGCACCGCGCATCCACGCGGCGCGAACGGGGAAGGTATACTCCTTACCACCAGCATCGAGCTCGTGAGCTGAAATGGTGAACTCGTGGGCAGCCATTCGGGGGCGGCACCATGGCTCATTCGGCGGCAGTTCGCAAGAGGTGGTGTGCATTCCTTCACTTGCGGAAGTTTCGCACACGAAATATCGTGGGCGCCGAGGAAATCGGCGTGGCAGGCCCCATACAGTTCCGTCCAGACGTAAAGGCTGAGGTCGATCAAATCCTCGAAGCCATCATCTATCTCTACACAGAGAGTCGACGCATCACGAAAGACGTCGCACGGAAGTCGAACCTTACGGGACCGCAGCTCACGGTCGTCAAGATACTTGAGCAAATCGGCGACCTGTCCCTGTCGGAGCTGTCCGATCGCATTCGCGCGCAAAACAGCACCGTGACGGGCATCATCGACCGCATGGAGCGCGAAGGCCTTGTCGAGCGTGCTCGGTCGAAAGAAGACCGGCGCGTGGTGCTCATTCGGCTCACAAAGAAGGGTGCT
>JAHFDX010000318.1 GCA_023248785.1 Myxococcales bacterium | reverse complement strand
ATTGTCGTGGGCGGTTCCCGGTCTTCCGATGTTGGCGCCCCAAGTGCAACCAACGGCGTCGACCACACTTCCCGTCGTGGAGGAAGTGCACCCTGAGTCGACGCGAGCAGCATTTACGACGTTCCGCAACCTGTGCCGACAAAGTCGTTATGAGGAGGCCTCGTCGTTTCTCGAACTTCGCACGCACGAGGAGCGCGTTCGGGGACGCGAACTTACACAGCGTTGGGACGCGGTCCTCGATCAGAAGCTATACCTCGAGCCGAGTGAACTCAGTCGCGACAAGAAAATCACGGATGAGGAGCTGGGAAAGATCCCCGATTCGAGCGGCAAACCGGTGCTTGTGCGGCTCGTTTGGCGGGGAAAGTGGCTGTTTCCTAACGACATCGTTGTACACATCGACCATTGGTATGAGGTTCTCGATGGTCGCTGGCTTCTCGAGCGACTTCCGCAACCATTATTAAAGAAGGGTCCGCGCGAGATTCGCTGGTGGCAATGGTTAGCGTTGCCGATCTTGATGGCGCTGTCGATGTTGCTTGCGCGGCTCGTTGCCTGGCCAATCAGGGGCGTTCTCGCGCGCGTTCTGCGCCGTTGGAGCGCGACAAAGGAACTTGCGAAGCGTCTCGATCGTCCGCTTCGCGTGCTCGTGGCGCTTACCGTGCTCGTGGCGCTCGTACCTTGGTTGAGACTGATCGAGCCAGCTCAACACTTTGTGGATCGAACCATTGAAGCGCTCGGATGGGTGGTTGGATTCTGGGGACTCCTGCGCGTTATCAATGTGGTTGTCGACGCGATCAATGCATCACCGTGGGCAGAGATAAGGCCGAGTGCACGAACGTTCCTCCCCTTCGCCGGGCGTGCGGCGGCGTTCATTTTGGGATTCTTGGGTGTCGTCGTGGTCCTCTCCACCCTCGGATATAACGTTTCGTCGTTGCTCGCTGGTTTGGGGATTGGCGGTGTTGCACTTGCGCTCGCAGCCCAGAAAACGGTTGAGAACGTATTCGGATCGCTTTCCATCAGCGTGGACCAACCGTTTCGCGTGGGCGATACGATCGTATTCGACGGGACCACTGGAACAGTCGAAAATATCGGATTGCGTTCAACACGCGTACGCACGCCCGATCGCACTGTGGTGACGATCCCGAATGGAAAGTTGGCGGACCTTAAGATCGAAACGCTCTCGTTGCGCGATCGCATGCGAAGCGTGCACATCGTGAAACTTCCGGTTACGACGGACCTCACGAAGATTCAGTTTGCTCTCAAATCCATTCGCGAGGTGCTCGAGAACATGCCCTCCGTAACGCCGGATCCGACGAGCGTGCGAATTCGTCAGCTTACGGAAAGCGCCATCGAAATCGAGGTCATTGCCTACGTCGAAACGACAGACACCGTGGTTTTCAATGCAAAACACCAAGCAATGATCGTTACGTTGCGTGAACAGCTGAGCGCCGCCGGCGTTGAGTTGCCAAGGCCCGCTGTGGAATTGCGGATGCCGTAGACCGGTTCCAAGCTGATGTGAGTGTTCCCCCCTGTCGTCGTAAGGTCAGGGGGCTCCTTCGGCTTCGCATCAGGATGACATGGTGAGTAAGCGCGATCGTATCAACCTGAGACTGTCCTAGTCCGCGTGAGGCATGCGTCCTGCGAGTACGCGCTGTGCGGACGACGTAGCTGCACCAAGCTCGACACTCGCTCCAAGGCGCACCATCGCGCGTTCGATCGCCCCAAGCGTGGCAAGTACATCGCTCGGGCGTATACGACCCATGTGCCCTACGCGAAAATACGTTGCCTTGAGATCTGGGTGAAGGCCTGCTGCCACAACGACGCCCTCCTCACGAACAGCAGCCACGAGGGACGCGTCGATCCCTTTCGGATAATAAATGGCGCTCAGCGTGTGCGCCATATGCGTGGGCTCGATCGGCAATGTATGAAGGCCAAGCGCTTGCCAACCCGCTCGAAACGCGTGCGCAATCCATCGGTGACGAGCGGCGCGCGCGCTCATTCCTTCGAGAAGGAGCAACGCTGTGCTCGCGGCAAGCGCGGTGATGAGGTTAACCGCCGGTGTTGCGAAATAGCTCGATTTTCGTGCCTCATAGGCTTCGAAGATGGGAAGCCACTCCTCTAGATCTAAATAGAGGGATGCAGGTGCGCGTTTGAGTGCTCGGCGCGCGGCGATGGCTTTCGGTCCAAAGCAAGCCACGGCCAATCCGGGCGGTGCTCCCAACGCTTTTTGGCTCGCAGTGAAAGCGACATCTACGCCCCACGAGGCTTGATGGAATTCCTCTCCTCCCACCGAGCAAACGCCATCGACGATGACAAGCGCGCCCGCCTCGTGTGCGATCGCCGCATATTCGCGAACGGGAGCACGAACGCCAGTGGACGTATCGACGTGTGTAATCGTAACTGCCTTGTATGCCCCTGATTCGAGCGCTTGCCTTAATTGTGCGGGCTCTGGGGCTTCGCCGACCGCCGCGCGAAGGTGTTCTACAGATACGCCGAGGCGTTCGAGTACCTTTGCGATGCGATCGCAAAAGTAACCCGTGTTGATCACAAGTACCGAATCGCCAGGCTGGGCCACGTTGGCGCATGCAACCTCCATGGCGAGAGTCCCGCCCCCGGCTGCAACAAACGGCACGCCCAAAGGAGCGCCGAAGATCTGTCGAAGCTGCGCAAGAACCGCCCCAAACGTTTCGATGAAAGCGGGATCGAGGTGCGAAATAGTCTTTTGGGATAGAGCGCGCGAAACCGCGGGTTCAAGTTCGATCGGCCCGGGAATCATGAGGAGATCGAGTTCGCTCATCGGCGAATCCCACGGTATCACGAGCGTACGGTGTAACCTACCGTTGCCTTGGTAGACTCCGCTCCAAAGCCGTCCCCGAACGACGTGGCGCGCTCGTTGGCGGCTATTGTAACCGATATTGTTCCTTATTTGGCCAAGCTGGCGATTGTCAGCGTTTGGCCGCAACCGTCGACAACGACCGCCGAGGGTCTTCGGAGGGTGAGTGCCTCGTTCTCTCGCACCCTCCATCGCCTAGGGATCGAAGTCGAAGTGCTTGAATGCTCGCGTGTGCCTTCCGAAGGCGGCATCGTGTTCATGTGGAATCAGGAATCGCATCTCGAGCACCTCGTACTCGCGGCAGCCATCCCAAGGCCGTTTTTCTCTCTTTACAACAACGAGGTTGCACGCGTTCCCTTCTACGGCGCTCACATGCGACGCACCGGGCACGCGCACGTGGATCGCAACGACGAGACGCAGTGGCGCGCGAGCATTGAATCAGCGGCGGCTCGTGTTCATGCTGGGGAGTGTGTGCTCGTTAGTCCCGAGGGAACGCGGAGTCGCGACGGCAATCTGCTTCCGATGAAGCGAGGTGCATTCATTTTGGCCAAGCGAGCAATGCGCCCCATTGTGTGCGTCACCGTGATTGGAAGCCACGCGCGCATGCCACGTGGAAGCGCCATCGTGCGGGGCGGTCCCATTCGCGTTGTATTTTCTCAAGCGATTTCAAGCGACGCGGACGACGACAGGTTGCGCACGCGTGTTCGCGACACGTTCATTCGTATTAAGGCCGAATATGCTCTCTGACGGAGCTGCCTACTGGTGCATAGGGTCGTGTGGGTGCGGCGGGCATGCGCACGGAGCTCGAGCAGAAGCGGCCTGAATGGGCGCACGAATTGCGCCGTCCATGAGTGTGGAGAGGGCACCATGGTTGAACGAATCTGGCTCGGCGCTGCGTTGCTTGTGTCGATTGTGAGTGGCGCTCGAGCTCATGCGCAAGCATGCCCGAATGGCGGGACACGGGACGTTGTGTCCAAGGAGTGCGTTCAACGAAAACCAGGATGTCGCGCCACCGAGGAACTTGCCGGCTCTGTTTGCCGTCCGCGATGCACTCTCGGGTCAAATGAACGTCGGGATCTCAAGACCCCTCCCTATCCATGTGTATGCGAGAGCGGATTCGAACGCGTTGGGTCGCGGTGCGAGCCGGCGTGTCCCGTGAAGCGTGATTCATACGGACAATGCCTCTGCGCTCTCGGGGCCGAACTCGTCCTCGTTAACAACGCAAGGCGCTGTCTCGCAAAGTGCACCGCGGGTACAGAGAGGGTAGGTGACAAGTGCATTGCGGTGTGTGGCCCCAATCAGGTGCGCAGCGTGGGCGACAGGTGCTTCAACAAATGTCGCGAGGATCAATCTCTGCAGGCTTCTGGAAAATGCGCGTGCCGTTCAGCCCCTGGCGGCCTCGTTGAAGTAAACGGCAAGTGCGACTGCACGGGCAATTCGGTCTTGGTCACCTACTCCGGTGGAGCTGTCCAGAAGTGCGAAGCGTGCACCGGAGGCTGGAAAAAACAGGGCAATGAGTGTGTGGCGTCTGAAGGACTTCCAGGGACCGTGACCGCCTATGAAGCCGACGGCCGAAAGCTGATCAAAGTGGTTGGGTGCTCATGCACACTCGACAGCAAGGGAAAGATCACCTCGTGCGATTATGGCAATTGCATCTCGGACGCGATGAGTGTCGTGTGCAAGGTTCGAGGCGGGCGAAGTGCTACAGGTTCTTCGGCTGTGCTTTGGCGCGCTGATCAAGCGAAACCAAAAGCCGTCACCCGTATCTTTTGTCGATAGGTGGCGTGTCGATAGCTCAAGTGCGCTTCAATACACATACTTCCGAAATCAGGATCCCATTGAACGTGTCACCAAAGGGATCCGATTCGCGCGTCAGGATCCTGTAGCCCTTTTCCGCAAAAAACGCGTAAATCGTGTCGCTCGACACCTTATCGTTCGTTCGAATTACGTCTGCAGGTGCGCCGTCGGCGCGCTTTCCCTCCCGGGCGTTGCGCAGCAGGATGTACTTGGGTTCAAGCGCTGCAACGAGCGAGACATAGTTACTTACGACGTTGATCTCCATTTCCTGGAACGACACGAAGTTCGTGAAGACATCAATTTTCCCCCGAAGCTTCGGTAGCTGCCAGGAACAGAGGACTGCCGCACGCTTCTTTCCTATGAGGTCATCGCCTTGGATCTCATCCCAGCCGCGGGTCTCCTCGTAGGGCGTAACCCTGTCCGAAAAAACGGTGCTCAAGTAGTACGATGACACGGCCGCTGTCGGCGGGATGTCGACGTTAATGTACCTATTGAGGGGATGGCTCTTA
>JAHFDX010000317.1 GCA_023248785.1 Myxococcales bacterium | reverse complement strand
GTTTTCGTCGAGGCCGAGTGATGGCTAGGAGGGCGAGCGATACGCACGACTGTACTTTGAGCGAGCCCGGCAACGCCAGCGCGAAGGGATCGGCGAAAAACACCAGGCTCCTGGCGAATACCGCGCGTGAAGGCGCACGTCACGCAGGAATTGAATCGTGCTTCGTCGGCGCCTCGATTCGCTCGAGGCCATTCTTCTGCAGGATGAGGTCGGCATCGTGGCGGATGAGCGTCGGGCCAACCGCAACGTGGACGTGAACCGGGACGCGGTAGTGGCGGTGCGCCGTTGCGAAGCGGACGCGACCCGTGTCCGGGCACATGGTCGGCACACGCTTGACCGCATCGTCGAGGCGGGCAAAGAGCGGTGACAAATCGTAACGAAAGACGTGCTTAATGCGTCGAATCCCCTGTGCATCGAGCGTGGTCGAACGCGCCAAGGTTCCACGGTGGGTGAACCGAATGAGCGTAAACGGTACCGCGACGCCCGACTCCGGATTGAGCGGATCGGCCCGATGAACCACTTGTTGATCGAACGATTCGCGCGCAACCACGATGACATCGCGTGCAGGAGAAATCCGCGCCGGCACGCGCCACTTCGCAACTTGCTGGGCGTACATGCGCTCGAGCTTGCCGGTAATCCAATTGCGGCCGACTTCCTTCAAGCGATCTTTCGTTGCGTAAACAACGCCGCCCACCACCGCAAGCACAATGATGCCTGATCCCACGCCGGCACCAATGACCGCATCGCGCGTCACGAGGAGTTGCCATGCGAATGCCCAGGTGGAAGCAGCAAGTGCCGCCGCAGCCGCGCTCCAGTGATACATTCGCTTTGCGAAGTCGACGACTTCACGTTCAAGGAACAGCACCTCTTGAAAGTGCTTCTTGAGGCGGCTCGCTCGCTCGAGGTAGGCGTCGACCGTCGCGTCGCTTGTGAGCGAAACATGAACGTAACCGCATTTGTTACGATGATCGATCTCATGAACCAATACATCGTCCAACCGGGCGCGAGCAATCGACAGCTGGGCTCCAAACGAAGCGGCTTGCTCTGAGTCTTCGACCATCGCCAGGGACTTGTCGGCTGCCGTGAGCATCTCGAGAAGACGCACGCTAAGAAACTCGTCGACGAGCGCGCGCTCCCTTCCGAGCACGTCTTCGGTGACTTCGCCAAGAGACATACGTGCTTCCGCGATTCGGCCGCTCGCGTCATCGACAAGTTCGACTAGACGGTGTGCGCTTCCCTCGTCCCGTTCTGCAAGGTTGGTGATGGCAGCGAACATCCGACACTCGCGCGAGAACTTGTCGCTGATGCGGCTGAGTTTTTGGGCATAGCTGACAGCCACCTTGCGCAACTCGTCGGTGGTCACCGTTTCGCCAGGCGAAAGTGCCGCCTTCGGGCGGTCAAGGCGCGTCCACGATTGAAGGTGCTCCCACGGAGAGTGCTGGGCAAACACGTTGGCGGGAACTTCAAGCTGAACGTCGAGCTCGTACTCGAGGTCGTGCTCTTTTGGACACGGCAGCGTGACAGTCCATTCGACGCGCGACGCATCGTGGACGTCGAGACGCACGTCGATCTTGGATCGATCGACCATTGCGGCCGCCTTCGTCAGCGGCATCTCCCTCGACAACACGTTCGCCATCGTTCTGTCACACGCTCGTCACACTTCACCGTGGTCCGAATTTGTGCAGTACGCAAGCAATTCTTGCGAGCGAGGCAACACTTTGTAGGCACGCGCCCAATCAAAGAAACAATAATGTTTACATGCCTGTTATGCTCTGATCACATCGTCAGGCCGCCATCGACGTCGATCGTTCGACCGTTGAAATAGTCGCATTCGATTACGAATTTCACGGCAAGCCAGATGTCTTCGGGCTCACCAATTCGGCCGACGGGGATGGCCGCAACGAGTCCTTCGCGGGCTTTCTGATTCATCCCCTGCGTCATGGGCGTTTCGATCATGCCCGGAGCAACGGCTCCGACGCGAATTCCAAACGGCGCAAATTCGAGCGACCACGTCTTCGTGTTGGCCGCGAGCGCGGACTTGGCAGCCGTGTAATTCGATTGGCCGCGATTTCCATGACGAGCGACGCTCGAGATGTTCACCACGACGCCTGGGCGGTGACCCGTCTCCACCATTTTGGCAACCACGTCTCGGGCGAGAAGTGTGGCCCCGGTGAGGTTCACACCGATCACCGCGTCCCATTGCTCTTTTGAGAGGACTTTGACGGCACCGGTTTCGCGATCCTTTTTCACGAGCAGCCCGTCGCGAAGAATGCCGGCATTATTAATGAGCGCGTTGAGTCCACCTAGCTCTTGGTGCGCCCACGATACGTAACTGGCGACGTCACCTTCGTTGGAAACATCGAGCCTTCTTCCCACCACTTTGCCCGGGCCTTTGCGACCAAGTTCGACTGTTTCGGCGATGCCGCCTTCGTTAACGTCACCGATGGCAACCTTGGCGCCCGCCTCGGCAAGACGCAGCGCAAAGTGACGCCCCATGCCCTGAGCGCCTCCCGAGATGATGACCTTGAGATCCGATAGCTTCATCGCGTGCTCCTCCTAAGTGCAGCGAGTCCATCGAAACAGAGAGGTACTTCAACGCCCCCTCCCGTGCGAGGGCGTTGATTGCCCCCAATTTCCAGTGGTCTGACTCGCTGCGGTGGCTTTGTCATGTCCCTCGATTCCATGGAATCGAGGGACTAAAACGAGTGAGCGTTTGTAACACAATCGCGGACCGACGCGTTCTCATTGCCTGAACGGCCTTGGCCACGCTAGTTTGCGTCCTCTGCATGCGGCTCACAGTGTTTGGTGTCGGGTACGTCGGGCTCGTTACGGGAACCGGGCTCGCCGAATTGGGTCACGAAGTTCTTTGCGTCGACGTGAATAAACGCCGTGTCGAAGCGCTCGATCGCGGGGAGATGCCGCTCTACGAACCTGGGCTTTCCGACCTCGTGCGTCGCAACGTGCGAGCAAACCGACTTTCGTTCGCGGCCTCTGTCTCCTCTCCCTTCGAAGAAAGCGATGTCTACTTCATCGCCGTTGGCACCCCGAGAGGCGAGGATGGGCATCCCAACCTCGAAGCAGTGTTTGAAGCCGCGCGTTCGGTTGTGAAAACGGCGAAGAAACCCGCGCTCGTTGCCGTAAAAAGCACCGTCCCCGTTGGCACGTGCGATCACATCCAGACCGAAATTTCTGGTGCAAACGTGCGGCTCGAAGTTGTTTCGAATCCCGAGTTCTTGAAGGAGGGCGCAGCGGTTACCGATTTCTTTCGCCCCGATCGCATTGTCCTTGGCGCCGATAGCGAAAGTGCACAGCGCGTGTTACGAAATTTGTATGCGCCACTTCAATTGTCGGGCGAACGCGTGCTCGTGACCGACCGAAGGTCGAGCGAACTCATCAAGTACGCCGCAAACGCCATGCTTGCGATGCGCGTCTCATTCATGAATGAGCTCGCACGCCTCTGCGATGCGACGGGTGCCGACATCCACGCGGTTCGCCTTGGAGTGGGATCGGACGCACGCATTGGAAAACGATTTTTGTTCGCGGGTCCTGGCTATGGGGGTTCATGTTTTCCAAAGGACATCCTTGCCCTCACAGCGCTCGGCCGAGCCCACGGCGTCGCGATGAGACTGACCGATGCGACGCACCAAGCCAACGAAGATCAATTGGCGTTCGTGATCGAGCTCGTGCGCAAAGCGTGCGGGGAGCTCAAGGGCAAGCGCATTGCGGTCTGGGGCCTCGCCTACAAACCCGAAACGGACGATGTGCGCGAGGCGCCCTCGCAACGAATCGTGGCAGCCCTCATGCAGAGCGGCGCGACTGTTGTGGGCCACGATCCCGAAGCGACAACGAACTTTGTACATGCGATGAAGCAACGTCAGCTCGAGGTTAAAGTCGAAGGCGATAGCTACGACGCAGCAAACGGAGCCGACGCTGTGCTCCTTCTTACCGAGTGGCGAAGTTACCGTGCGCCGAATTTTGGCAAACTTCGGGAGCGCATGCGCGGCGAACGCCCACTCGTCATCGACGCGCGCAACGTCTGGCGCGCCGACGAAGTGGAAGCCGCTGGGCTTGTGTATCGAGGGTTGGGGACACGCAGTAAGCGCATCCCGTAGGGAGAGTCAGAATCCTTCAGGGGGATCGCCGCCTGGCGGCTGCGACGATGGCGCGGGTGAGCTATTGGTTGAGCCGTCGCGAACCCACGTTCCGGAATCGTTTGCCGCACACTCGTAGTCACCGTCGTAGACGACCTTGTACTTCACAACCTCGTCGAACGACTTGCCATCAGCCGACAAGACGAGCTCGTCCGTTTCGGTCGAGCGTGTGCCCATGTTGTCTGGCCCGTCCTTGACGTGCCAGGAGCATGTCCCTTCGTCTTTTGTTTTCTTGGCCTTGCCGCCGTCGATAGAAAACACTTGGACGCAGTTTACCTCCTGATCGGTCACGTACATGCGAAGGGTCGATCCACTGACATCAATGCGGTACTTGCTGATGTTCTCCGTCATCGAGGTGCTACCGCCCTTCAATGAACCGCTCTTGTTCGAGCATTTCACATTCCACTTGTAGGGATTGGCCACCCAATTGCCGGCAAACCCCTTCGTGGTTGCACCGTCTCCCTTGACGTCGCCACCGTTGCCCCCGCCACCGCCCGCAGCCGTACCACTTGTGTCGGTTGTGGTGCCGCTAGAACACGCGACAAGGAACAGAGCTGCTGACAAAAAGCGCAAGTGATTCATCGATATGTTCTCCGAGATAAGATCGAATTTTCCGGGTCTCGGGCGTGAACGTGACACGAAATGCTGCTCTGTCAAGGCGCGGCACGAACGTAGCCATTCCAATTTCCGAGCGTTATTTTGAACACGTTCAAAATATTTCTTGCGTGACCCACCTTCGAGCGCTACGGGTTAAGCATCAATTTTGAACACGTTCAAATATGAACAGGGAGATTCGGCATGACCTCGTACCTCATTCCCGTCTACGCCATCTACGCAACGGTTACCGTCGCGCTCACTGTGTGGCTCGCGCGCACGCTCTTTCAGAACGGAACCGTGTTTCTTGAGGACGTCTTCAAGGAAAATCCAAAGCTGGCAGAAGCGGTCAATCGTCTGCTCGTGATTGGCTTCTATCTCTTCAACCTCGGTTATGC
>JAHFDX010000316.1 GCA_023248785.1 Myxococcales bacterium | reverse complement strand
GTAGCCAATGGCCCAACGACGATGTTCAGATCACCGCGCGCGCGTGCAATGTCAGCATCGGCGCTCAGCAGATCCGAGCGAGATTGTTCGAGTGCAATTTGAATACGGGAGGCATCGTATTTTGGCGCCACCCCCGCCGCAACGCGCGCACGCACGATTTCGGTGGCCCGCTCGAGATCACTGACACCTTGCTGGTGAAGCTTCCTGCGCTCGTACGCGCTTGCAAGGTGAACAAAGTTCTCTCGCACACTCCATTCGAGTTCACGCACGACGACATCACGGTCTGCAAAGGTGGCGTGCACGGACGCTTGGGCACTCTTTCGTCGCACACCTGGCAAGCCCGATAACTCGAGAAATTGTGTAACGCCAACACCCACTGCACCCACGGGGTCATAGCTCGACTTGCGAACGGCTTGGGTGTAACTCCCGTCGACAATCGGATTCGTCCAGTGGCTCGCGGAGATGACGTTTCCTTCCGCCGCACGCACGGAGGCGGTCGCAGCGGCAACCAGCGGATGACCGCGGCGCATCACGGAAACGGCCGCATCTTCTGAAAATGTCTCACTCGCATCCTCAGCCAGCGATGGCGCACTCAGCGTCATCGCTGCAAGGACCGAAATGATCACGCGCTTTCGCATCATGCTGTTACCGACTCCTCGTGCGATCCGTGACCGTACGCCAAGGGGAGGATCAGAATAACGATCGGTGTCGCTGAAATGAGTCCGGCAATGATCGCAATAGCAAAGGGCCTTTGTGTTTCGCTTCCCATCGCGTGCGACATCGCCGCTGGAATGAGCCCCAACAGCGCGAGGCAAGACGTGGCGAGCACGGGTCGAAATGCAATCGCGAGACCCTCAACCGCCGGGTGCAACGAGCCAAGGCGCCTGCGTTCGTCGATGCGACTACACACAATGACTCCAGCGAGTACAACCTGACCGATGACAGCGACGCATCCTACGGCGCTGCTCACTGAAAAATTCTCGCCCATAAGACGTAGGCCAGCAACCGCACCCGCAATCGCAAACGGGATCATGCCGAGAATCATGAGCGCTGGTTTTACCCTTCGGAAGTTCATATAAAGAAGTGCGGCAATGGCGCACAGGGCGAGCGGGACCGCGACGGCCAAACGCTTCATCGCGCGCTTTTGATTCTGAAATTCACCACCCCAAGTTATATATGTTTCGTCTGGGGGCTTGAAGTTTGCAATGGAGTTCTTGGCATCATCGACCGCGCTTCCAAGATCTCGCCCACGAACATTGAACTTGACTGCGACAAATCGCGAAAAGTCCTGCCGCCAAATCGCGGTGCGTCCCCGCCCGTAGTTGAGTTTGGCAACTTCCGCCAGCGTCACGTTACGATCCGGATCGCCCACTGGAAGCATGCCAAGCCAGTCCAGGTTGCTTCGCACGGCATCGGGCAACCGAAGCGCTACGTCGAATCGCCTCTCGCCTTCCCAGACTTGTGTCGCCACCGCACCCCCGAGTGCGACCTCGATGGTCTGCTGGACATCCGCGATGGAGAGGCCCCTCTGCGCAATCGCATCTCGGTCGAGCTCGACCCGGAGTTGCGGAATGTCGCCCGCTTGGTAGAGAGCAAGATCGGTGATCCCGTCAAGTTTCGTGAGCCGCCCGATCACACCCTCCGCAAACGCAGTCATTCGCTCGAGATCTTCGCCGTGAATTTTCACAACGACTTGGCCAATGATCCCCGAGATCGTCTCGAACACACGATCCGTAATCGGTTGCGAGAAATTGTATTGAACGCCGGGAATGTCTCCAAGCGACGCTCGCATATCGGCTTCGAGCTTGTGGCGATCATACCCTTCTCGCCACTTCGACTCGTCTGCCAGTGGCACGAAAAATTCCGCGTTAAACGACCCTTCCGCCTGCGTCGCCGCTTCGGGGCGGCCAATGTGGGAAAGCACGTCGACCACCTCGGGATACTTTAGCAGGCGCTCGCGAATCTCATGTACATGCACTTTTGTTTCGTCGAGGCTGATGGTCGAGGGAAACGTAGTGGTGATGTAAAACCCACCTTCGTTGAGTTCGGGCAAGAACTCATTTCCTATGTTTTTCCCAATGAGGATCCACACCACGATCAGCGCAAACGCTCCGCCAAAGGCCCACCACTTCCGCGTCTCGAGAAAGCGGACGAGGCCCAGACACAAATGACGAATGGCGAGCAACCATGGCGGATCGGCCTTCGGAGGGGTGTCTGCAAGGACCGCTTGTTGAAGCGCTGGGACTAGAAGGGTGCCGGAGATCAATGCCCCGATGAGTGCAAAGGCGTATGTGTACGCCATGGGCGCGAAGATTCGTCCCTCCGTGCGTTGAAGCGAAAAAATTGGAGCAAGCGCCGCAATGATGACGATCATCGAAAATGTAACTGGCCTCGCCATGATCTCCGTCGTTCGTTCGATGATCGATCCCTTCGACTCACTGGGGGCTCGATGCTCAAGCGCATGCAATGTCGCTTCCACAACAATCACCGCTCCATCGACCAAAATTCCAAAATCGATAGCCCCCAACGAAATGAGGTTCGCGGGCAATCCGATGAGTTTTAGGCCGACAAACGCCGACATCAGGGAGACGGGAATGACGGTGGCAACGATAAGGACGCCGCGAAACGTTCGAAGAAACAAATAGAGAATAATGACGACGAGGAGCACACCCTCGGCCATGTTGCGGAGCACCGTGCTTAACGTCGCGTCGACCAGCGCCCTGCGATCGTAAAAGGTGTTGAGCCGTACATCCTTTGGAAGCACGTCCTGATTCAGTTGGTCGACGCGCGCGCGAAGCGCCTCCAGCACATCGCTCGGATTTTCACCTCGACGCAACAGCACAATCCCTTCGACCACTTCGTCTTCGTGGCCCCGGCCAACCGAACCGCGTCTTGGCGTAGAACCCTCCACAATGTCTCCGACATCGCGAACACGAATGGGGACGCCGTTGACTTCCTCGATGACTGCAAGACCGAGATCACTTGGAGTGAGCACCGATCCAAGGCCTCGGACGACGAACTCCTGTGAGCCGAGAGCAACGTAACCGCCTCCGGCATTACCGTTGGAGCGTGAGACTGCTTCGTGCACCTGTTTGAGCGATACACCCGCCGCAGCCAACCTCACCGGATCAATACGAATCTGATACTGCCGTCGGAAGCCTCCGAAGGTAACAACATCCGCCACCCCTTGAACGGCTCGTAGGCGACGCTCGACGGTGAATTCACTAATCGCGCGCAGCTCACGAAGGCTTCGCGGACCCTTGAGCGTGTATCTGTAGATCTGCCCGACGGGTGTAGCCTGCGGCCCCATCGTCGCGGATGCGGCGGGCGGAAGGTTGGCGTCGCGCAGTCGTTCAGCAACAAGGGTTCGTAACTCGAAATCGGAGATTTTGTCGTCGAAGGTAAGGGTGACAAGCGCGAGACCAAACACCGACACCGATCGGAGACCGATAAGATGCGCCGTCCCCGCGAGCACGCGTTCAAGTTCGAGGGTGATTCGCTTTTCGACTTCTTCTGCAGACTGCCCGGGATAAACGCCGACGATCTCGACTTGGGGATCGGTCACGTCAGGGAACGCCTCGATCGACAGCGATCGAAAAGACTGCCATCCGATCAGAAGAAAGATCGCAAAGCCAACCAGTACAACCACCCATTGTTTGACCGCGAGTCGTGCAAGGCTCCGGAACATTCAGAGCACCTGATCGAGCTCGCCATCAATGAGGACTGCGTTCTTGATAACAACCTGTTCGCCTGCCTTCAGGCCATCAAGAACTTGAACGTCATCGCCAACGGACGCGCCCAGTTGGATAGCGCGACGTTGAAGCAGGCTCTCCCCAGATTTTACGAACACCACACGCTCGTCCCGCCGAAGGAGCACCGCCGTGCGTGGAACGGTGAGCGCGGAGGTATCGGACACAGAGACTTCGATCTTGGCGGTCATGTCCCCGGCGAGGCGACCGTCCAGTGCTTTGGGCTTACAGATGGCTTCGGCTGAGTGTGTCTTCGAATCGACCGCACGAACAACATTTGTAAGCGTGCCTTCGAATTGAGCGACGCCTAGAGCGGGCAATTGATACTGACACGGGCAGCCTTCCTTGAGCAGCAGGACATCGCGCTCGGGAAATGATCCGCGAATGACGAGTTGCTTCGGATCTCCAATGAGAAACGGCGGATCAACGGTATCAGGAGCGAGACGCTCGCCGGGTGCGACCCTGCGTATGAGGACGTGCCCTGCAGCGGACGCACGCAGGTCGAAGCGTTCTCCCGATCCACCCAATGCTCCGACGGCGGAAAGCGCTTCTCGGATGCCGGAGTAGTCGGCGCGCGATGCGTTCAATCGGCCACGCGCCTCGACCAACTCGCGCGTGGAGGCGGCTCCCTCTTCGACTAGTTTTTCAAGGCGCTTGATGGTGTCTTCGTCTGTCGCCATGCTCGCTTCAAGGCGGCGTGCATCGGCACGAAAGCGAGCCACTTCACTGCTTCGAATGGTGGCCAGCCCCTGGCCAGCCCGAACCTCTTGCCCAACAGAAACGTGTACGCGCTCGACGAAACCCGCGACCGAGGAGCGCACTGCGTACGCGCTGTTGGGGGAAAATGCGACGCGCCCGAACCCACGAATCGTCGCTTGCGTGCCCCCGGATGAAACCTCACGGAACGTTAGCCGGCTAAAGAGGTCCGGCCGAACGAGAAGCTCGTTTCTTGAACTAACCTTGTAGGGCTCCGCCTCGAGCATTTTTCGCTCGACCGCGTGACGACGACACCCGCCTTGTCCAATCGCCAAAAAAACCAACGAAAGCAGCAAGCTGCTCCGACCCATAGAGGGATGGTGTCACGCTAGCCTGGGGGGATGTTTCTTACGTTCGCGTAAGATGCACCGGTTGCGTAGTACGAGGTAATCTCGCGCTGGTGGAGGTCTTACTAGTCGAAGACGACGCACAACTCGTCGTGCTACTCGAACGGGTCCTGCGCGAGGAAGGGCACACTCTTACCGTGTGCCGAACTCTCCGCGAAGCGGAAGCCGCCGTATCGAACGGTACGTTTGACATGGTCGTCCTCGACTGGATGCTTCCAGACGGCGACAGCCTCGACTTATGCGCTCGCGTTAGCTCCCAAAACCTACCAACCTCGGTGCTTATGTTAACGGCGCGCGCCGAAC
>JAHFDX010000315.1 GCA_023248785.1 Myxococcales bacterium | reverse complement strand
CTCCGAAGTGAAGACGCCGACCCCGCCTCGGTGCAAGGCCTGCCTCAATGGGCCGATGTCAGCACCGATCTGCACGATCTGCTCGTCGCTCGGGGAGACACCCGTGTCTTCGAACGATGGCACATCGTTCGTCCCGACGCGGGGGGTATGGCAAGAGCATCGCGCGACAAGAATGCACCTTTGCCCCCGGGTCGAATGGACAAAGTGCTTTGGCTCGGACGATTCGCTGCAATCGTCGCGTGCGATGACGATGCCGCCGACGCGTGCCATCTCACGTTCATGGACACAAGACGTGAATCGTTTGGGCGCATGCTCGATCCCAACGTGCGGATCGGACACGCCGCCGGTGGGCTCATGCAGGGCGAGAACAAGGAGTGGGCTGCGTTCGACGAGTCAGGTTCTCGCGTCGTCTTCTTCGATATCGAGACAGGGGAAACGCGGGCAACGCTTGCGCTTCCGAAACGTTCCAGCGAGGGAATCTACGTCGCACGAATTGCTCCGTATGAAGCCGCCGTGGTGTACGGCAAGCCCTCGCTTGGAGACATCGTACGAATATCGCTTCAACGACACGCGTTGCTCAATACATACGAAGTTCGATGCGCCCGCTAAAGACAACAGCTTGACGCCGCTTACGAGCGACCCTTCACACGTTCGATCCGCGCACCGATGCCCCTGAGTTTCTCCTCAATTCGCTCGTAACCGCGATCGATATGATACACGCGCCGCACCTCTGTCTCGTCAACGGCCACAAGGCCCGCAATCACAAGCGACGCGCTCGCCCGCAGATCCGTTGCCATGACACTCGCACCATAAAGGGCCTTCACCCCATCAACGACAGCGGTGTTTCCCCTCAGCACAATTTGTGCCCCCATACGTTGCAATTCGGGCACGTGCATAAATCGATTTTCAAACACGGTCTCGGTGATCATGCTTTCACCACGCGCAAGGCACATGAGCACAAGGAATTGTGCCTGCATATCCGTCGGAAACCCCGGATGAGGCGCCGTGGTCACCGGTACTGCCGAAAGCGGCCCGTTTCGCGCCACCCGAATGGCGCGCCCTTCACTTTCAATCTGGACGCCCGCATGTCGCATCTTTGCGACGACGGTATCAAGATCGTGGATCTCCGCGCCTTCGATAAGCACGTCGGATCCCTGCACCGCTGCAGCAGCAATCATGTATGTGCCCGCTTCAATTCGGTCGGGAATAATCGCGTGATCGAATGGCCCTAGCTCCCCGGGTGGAACGCCTTCAACGTGAATTACATCTGTGCCCGCACCGTCGACCTTCGCACCCGCTTTGTTGAGCACCCGTCCGAGCTCTTCGACCTCCGGCTCACGCGCGCAATTGATCAGCGTGGTGCGTCCCTTAGCCAGGGCAGCGGCCATCATCAAGTTCTCGGTACCCGTCACGGTGGGAAGGTCAAAAAGAACCTCGGCGCCACGCAAACGCCCACCACCATTCGGTCCCTCGGCAACGACGTACCCCCGCTCGAGACGTATCACAGCGCCCATGGCCTCGAGCCCTTTGAGGTGCTGATCGATCGGGCGTGCACCAATCGCACACCCTCCCGGCAACGACACCTTTGCGCGGCCGTACCGCGCGAGGAGTGGACCCAGCACCATCACGCTCGCGCGCATTTGTTTTACAAGTTCGTACGGCGCCTCGGGCCGTGCGCACGTTCCCTCGGCCACGCGAATTTCGGGAGCGTCCACAACCACATCGCGCCCCAAAAACCGCAACAGAGCCGCCGTTGTATCGATATCTCGCAACTTGGGAACGTTGCGCAAACGACTCGCGCCGTCGGTCAGAAGCGTTGCGCAAAGTACCGGGAGCGCCGCATTTTTCGCGCCACTAATGTGAACTGTTCCGCGAAGGGGTGCGGGGGCTTGCCGAATCAGAATCGCGTCCATGAACGTTTCTCATCATTCCACGGACTGTGGACAACGAAAATGAGTCTTCGCGCAGCGAGAAATGTATCTACCACCGTTGCAAAAGGAAAAGGTCTTGCACAGAACCATTCGTATCGGTCGCCGTCAAATTCGTCGCATCCGAACTAAACGCGACGAACGTCCCACTTTCGCTGATCGATGCCCACGCGCTTGTGCCATTACCGATCGTCATTTGCCCAATCGAGCTGATGACAATCGGTGCCTGCGTTGGCAGGGTTATATCCCACAGGAACACATCACTCTTGCCGTTGGTGTCGAAGGTTTTGCCAAGCGAACTGGTCGTAGAGGCCACAAGCCATCGCCCGTCATCACTCATCATGCCAGCAACTTTCTCACCGGCAGCAGCGCCGAGCGAAAAACGCGTGATGGGATGAGGCGTGATGCCCATGTCGACGACAAAGAGATCGCGCGTGTTGAGCACATCGTCTGTCGTAAGGTTGCTTGCAAACGAGACGAACGAGACGTAGCGGCCATTACCGGTAATGATTGGGGCCTCGCAATCCTCATTCGGTTCTACACCCCCCACCCCAAGCGACACGCGCTCGAGGGCATGCATGATGAAGTCCTTTCGGAAAATGTCGAGCTTGCCGTTGTTGTCGCCGGTCACATAATTCGATGACTTCGACGCAAACACTAGGTACCGCCCGCTTCCCGACAACATGGGTGTGTCGCTGTCACCGTTGGGAGTCAGGCTGATGCGATCGGTGGAGTTCGCTTGTCGATCGCGGATATAAACCTCAGCATAGGTAGAGGGGCTTGATGCCAAGTTCGTCGCCTTCGTGACGAACGCCACATAGCGCCCATCATTCGACACCGACGGATGATTTGAATACCCGTTGCCCTGAACACCTTGCAGGTCGACGCTGACACGTTCCATCATTCCCGTAGAACGTGTCCACAGAAAGACGTCCTCCTGACCATTCGTGTCGCCAGTTACGAGATTCGTGGCGGTTGACGCAAACACCGCGTAGTCGCCGGTCGCGGGCATATGAAGGTGCCGTGCGTCCGCGTTTGCGCTACCACCCGTTGTGGCCTTTGAGATAAGCGTCGTCGTGTTTGCCGTGCGGTCATATTGAAATGCATCTGCCGCCGAATTGTTACCGGACGATACGAGATTTGGCGCGGTGGAAAGAAACGCAATGTAGCGCCCCTGACTCGAGAGCAACGGGCGTTCGATGGTCCCAGACGTGGGCTGCGTGCTGCCCGGTGCAGTCGTAACAAGGGTCATCACACTGCCATCGGTTGTGGCGTCGGACGCGTCAGAGGCATCGGTAGAAGAGGCGCCATCGGATCCGTCAATGGCTGCGTCCGCAACGTCGGGCGATCCATCGACTCCCGCATCCGCATCTGCGGAAGCGTCCGCATCAACAGCATTTTTATGGTCCACGGCAACGTCGCTCGCGTCGCCGCTATCGAGAGTCACATCGTTTTTTTGCGACGCATCATTCTGCGAGGAGCTACCAACGTCCCCTGCCGTTGCGTCGGACGACCCGCCCTCCCATTCGCTTGCGTCAGGACCGACGATGATGGCATCCCCTACGTTACAGGCGACAAGGAGAATCGCAAACCCACTCCACCTCGTGCGTATGCTCTGCATCAAAGGTCCTTCCCGATCGCTGCCACCTCCATCGTCTCAATGCGACATGGATTGACACAAGATTTTCCTCGCCAAACGGGCACAACAGGGCGCCCATCCAACGAGGATGTGATCCCTTCGCGCACTCTCTCGGATGGACTCGCGCATGGCCCAGTCCGCGCATACCGTATGTCCCATGTCCACGACCCTTTGCGGCTCGCTCTCGGTCCACCCTACAAGAACCGGTCAAGCGATGCATGATGCCGGATATCGCGCGCTGGGGCTCGACTTCAAATACATACCATTCAAGGTTACGAACTTAGAACGCGCGCTCCTTGGCATGCGTGGCCTTGGCATCCGCGGATTTGGCGTTTCGTATCCGTTTAAGGAAGTTGTGATCCCACTGATCGATGAGCTCACGCGCGACGCCGAATCGATGCGCGCAGTGAACACCATCGTCAACACAAACGGCCGCTTGGTCGGTCACAACACAGATTGTATCGGCGGCGTGCGAGCACTTTCGGAAGTATGCGACCTTCAGCAATCGTCCGTGCTGCTTCTTGGGGCCGGTGGTGCGGCCCGAGCCATTGCGTGGGGACTCATGCGCAAGAAAACACGGGTGACCATCACAAACCGCACGTTGGCGCGCGCCGAATCGCTCGCAACAGAGACAGGTGCGACAGCCATTGCGATTGATGCGCTTTTTGACCTTCAAGTCTTCGACGCCATCGTCAACGCGACCACTCTTGGCATGTCAGGAGCGGAGGACGGGTTGCCGCTCGATCCAAATCGCATTCACCCTGGGCAGATCGTTATGGACATCGTGTACAAGCCTCTCGTAACGCCGTGGCTGCAAGCCGCCGCACAAAGAGGCGCACGCACGATCCATGGGGGCCGGATGCTGCTTCACCAAGCGGCCGCGCAGTTTGAGCTTTACACCGGCCAGGCCGCACCGATCGACGCCATGGAGTCCGCCCTCAACACGCAACTCGCGTCTCCGTAGCAACAGCGCCCACTTTCACCGCTGACGCCGCGCGTCATTTCAGACACACTCTTTCGCTATGCACCTAACGCCGCGCGATCTCGACAAGCTGGTTCTCCACGGTGCGGGGGCTATTGCACAAAAACGGCTCGCACGTGGACTGCGCCTCTCGTACCCGGAAGCCATCGCGCTCATTGCAACGCAGCTCCTTGAGTTCATTCGAGACGGCGTGCCCGAGATGATCCATGAGGTTCAGGTCGAAGGCACCTTCCCTGACGGAACCAAGCTCGTCACGGTTCACCATCCGATCGAACGGATGCACGGCGATCTGGTCCTTTCGTTGTACGGCACGTTTCTTCCGGTGCCCGATCCCGCGTTTTTCCCGGACGTTGAAGGCGCAGTGAATACGCCCGGCGAAGTGCACGTAGCGACCGGCGAAATTCGACTCAACGAAGGGCGACGAAGTGAAACTATAGAAATTACGAATACCGGCGACCGTCCCATTCAGGTTGGCAGTCACTATCCATTCACAGACACCAACCGTGCCCTGCACTTCGATAGAGAGGCGGCTCGTAACATGCGGCTCGACATTCCAGCGGGCGCCGCCGTTCGCTTCGAGCCGGGCATGAAGAAGACCGTCACGCTCGTCGAGCTCGCAACGTCGGGAGA
>JAHFDX010000314.1 GCA_023248785.1 Myxococcales bacterium | reverse complement strand
GGGTGAAGTGCGCAAAACGCAGTCTGAGCGCATTAAATTTGACCCTGTCCCAGACGATTTCCTCTCGGCCCTCGAAGAACGCTCTTCGCTTCTTCTGCAGGCACAAAACTCGTACGGCGAGACCGTGCGCTCAGTGGATCCACATTGGGCGGCGATGGCCGGATACCGCGTGAGCGAAATGTACCGAACCTACCATCGCGATTTGGTGGCGATCCCCGCGCCTTCGATGGCAAAGACGGAACGCGAGAAGCAGGTGTTCTTTGCGTTTATGCACGTGCGTTACCGCACGTTGCTGGAGAAAGGCATCAAGCAAATTAATCAAACGATCTCGTTAGGCGAGCGTATCGGGGAAGACTCGGTGTGGATGAAGCGCGCGAAAGCCACAAGAGATGACATGGAACGTGCACTCGAAGACGAAAAAGCCACGCTCGCGAAGATGCCATTCACCGAAGCCGAAGTACGGGCGGCCATCGACGCGATGTTGAAAAAACCTGCGACGGGAGATGAGAAGAGTCCGGCGAAAAAGGGGCACTGACTCAGGTTCGCGAATCCCCTTGCCGTTTCAATTCATCCACCACCGCCCGCACGTCTTGTGCACGATCACGCGGGAGCACGAGTACCGCATCGTCAGTCTCGACAACTACGAGATCGCTCACGCCCACGACGGCATAGACACGCTTCGCGCCGCACGTCGTTTGATCCCAAATAAGATTACGTCTTGCATCGATCGCGATAGCACCCGCCGGGAGCGCGTTGCCTTCGCCGTCCTTTCTTGCGAGTTCCCAAGCGCTTTCCCAACTGCCAACGTCGTTCCACCCGAAGTCGCCGGGAACAACGGCAACACGTTCAGCGCGTTCCATTACACCGTGATCGATCGAGATCTTTGGCGCGCGTGGAAAGTGCTCTCGAACCGCTTCGTCGCTCTCACTTTGCGAAGCGATCGCATCGAGCACTCGCGCAAGCTCAGGAAGGTGTGTGCGGATTGCATCCTTCATGACCGAAGCCCGAAAAAAGAACATGCCTCCGTTCCAGAGATGGGCACCGCTCTTCGCGTAGGCTTCCGCGGTTGCACGATCGGGCTTTTCGACAAAGCGTTTCGCGAGACGTGCTCCCTCAAAAATGGGATCGCCCGCTTCGATGTAGCCATACCCGGTTTCGGGTCTGGTCGGTACAATGCCAAGCGTACCGATGTACCCCCGCGCCGCGGCGTCGAGTGCAACTCGCAGCAGTCTTACGAACTCAGCTTCATTTGCAACGGCGTGATCGCTGGGAAGCACCATCACGAGCGCATCGGAATCGCGCGCCGCAATCGACCACGTCGCCCATCCAACGCACGGAGCCGTATTGCGTGGCACAGGTTCGGCGAGAATGTTCGTCTTCGGGACGTTTGGCAGCATTTTCTGCGTGATCGAGGCGAGGTGTGCACCGGTTGCGATCCACGTCGTCTCGGTTGAAACAAGCGGCGATAGTCGCCTTACCGTCGCTTCAATGAGTGACTCACTCTTGTCTTGCCCCAGAGCCAAGAATTGCTTCGGCAATAGTTCCCGCGACGCGGGCCAAAAACGCGTCCCTGCACCACCTGCCATGATGACCGCATGCACTGCCATGGATGACCTCACCCGTACGACATCGCCACGGTTGGGTATCATAGCCCAATCACGTTCACACGTTTGATGCAGGTAGACCCGAGTGAGTGTCACAATTTGGCATGATGAGAAGCACCCCTTCGGATGGGCGGTCGGTGTGACCGCGTCCGGTGAAGGCGCCGCACTTCGGTTGCTCCATCCCCGCGAACAAGAAGCCACGCGCACGATGGCTCCCTTGCGAAGCAAGAGTTGGGTTCTGGGGCGTCTTGCAATGCAACACGCGCTTGTGCGCGTCGGAGTGACGAACACCGCGGTGCTCGCCAATGATCGTGGAGCCCCCATCCTGCCGTCAGGCCTTCGAGGGTCGATCTCGCACAAGGACGAACGCGCCGTCGCGCTTGTTGTGAATGCGCTCGATGCCCATGTTGGAATCGATTTGGAGGTCTTTTCGAGAAGGCGCGCAGATATCTCCCGGCATGCACTCACGGAAGATGAAATGGCCGCGGATGCCTCCTTAGGCGACAACGAACGCATGGAGCGGCTGCTGTTGCGATTCTCACTGAAGGAAGCGATTTACAAAGCGATAGACCCGTTCCTTCAGCGCTACGTCGCATTCAAAGAGGTACGCGTCGATCCCCTCGCGGGCGGCGCTACGAAAATCGATCTCCGGCTTGTCGAGCCCAACGTGCCGGTTCGGGTCGAAGCCCATTGGCTGCAGCGCAACGACATTTGCATCAGCACCGCACGGGCACACATAGAAACATCATCGTCCCGTACGTAGTCCGCAAATTCGCCCGTTTGATGTCCTGCGCGATACAACGTGGAAGCTTATGTCGCGCTGGCTGTTTGTGTGGATGACTGCATTCGTTTTCGCCTGGCTGCCCGGATGTGCGGATGTCCCCATGCCGCAGCTCGTGGAGCTGCACGACGTCGCACCTCGCGAGATCGAACTCGGAAGTCGCCTCGAACTTGCGGGCGCGGGATTCCCGGCGGGCAAGGATGCATTTGTTCACCTTCGAGGAACACTTTTTCGGCCGGGAGCCGAACCCATCGAGCGTGTGGATGTCGAAGCAACAGGGCTCGCCGTTGGCTCGCACCACATTGAAGTCGCGATTACCCGCCCTCTCGCTGATGCGCTCACCAACGTTGGCCCACTCGCCACGCACACGACGTTTCGTGGGACCATCGAAGCCGGATTTGCCCCGACAAGCCCCAGCTTGCCCCCGATTGCTGCGACGCTTGGAAATGTAACTCTTGATATCCACGCAACGGATCGAACGGGAACGCAACTCGAAGCGCTTACCAAACGCGCGCTATTACTGCTCAAGTTTGCGGGAGTGCAGATCGAAGAACATGCAGGGCTTTCCGGTGGCATTCGCATCACCCATGTGCTTTCAGGATCGAGCGCGGAACGCGCGAACTTGCTCGCGGGCGACGTAGTACTTTCCTCCAATGGCGTGCGGGTTACGCACCCCTCGGATCTCGCGATTTCCGACGGCCTCGATTCTGTGGAGTGGGTTATTCGACGAGACGGTCGCGAAGCTCCACGAAAATTGAACGTTCGTGGGTACGAATCATCGTGGCTTGCGGGTAAGGAATGGGCGTTCATGCTCGTTCTCATCGCACTCATCACGTTGGTGAGCCTCTTCGTTATGAAGCCGCGTGTGTGGCTACATGCGGAGAACGCGAGTCAATCGCTTGCATTCGGTCCCACGGATATCGCAGTTGTGGTGGCTACCGCCATCGTGCCCGTCCTTGGGAACGGCTGGAACGTTCACGGCGATCTCATCATCTTGTCGACGACCCTAACGCTCTCCGCAGTGGCGCTTGCTTGGCAACGTCGCACGCCCTTCGCTCGCAACATTCGCCACGTAGGCAGAGCGTTGATGCGCACTATTGCCCTCGTGACCTCGTTCGGTCTGGTTACACTCTCGACGGGTGCCGTGCGCTTCGAGGAACTCTCACGCGTGCAAGCAGGAGCTCCCACCCGCTGGTTGATGTTTGGCAGCGTAGGCATTGCGCTCAGTTCGTTCGTCGCGGCCGTTTTCTCGATCGCCCTTGCCGACTCACCCACACGTCGTTCATCGCGTCTGTTCTTATGGCTCGTCTCCGCCGCTTGGATTCTCATCTTTGCGGGAGGCTGGCAGCTTCCCGGTCAAGCACCCGTGCACCCGTCAAGTCCGGCGCTCGCGTTCGGCGCGCTCCTCTTCGTCGGTAAAGTATGGATTGCCCACAGTGTGTCTCGTTCGGTGAGCGTACAGGTGCGACGTACGCTAGAGCGCACATCCGTTTGGCGTCAGGTGTTCTTCTGCGTGGCGTTGCCGCTCGGACTCGTGTGCCTCGAGCGGGCAAGCTTCCAAACGGACACGACGCGGAACTTTATCTCGCTCGTGCTTTCGTCATTCGTCGTCGCAAGCCTGGTGTGTGTGCTGATACATCGCGCGCTTGGGAAGACCGCGCCGATTCAACGGATGAGTCCATTACTCTAGGGTGAAGACGCCACAAAATCGACGATCCTGTCAATGAACAACCACAAGCGTCGCCGAAACTCGAACATGGAATTGCGAAGAAAATCGAACACCGGCACGCTTCAGTTCGCCTGGCCCAAGTCTTGAATTCTCCAGGGTATCGGACATCTCGCGCACGCGGGTCGTCTACTGGAAGACCAGGAGTTGGACATGGCGCCGAGCGATAGCTCTACCGAGTCCCTTGATCGCATTCTCAACACCTACGCGCTGAAGGATCTTCGGAATCTTCCCCCCATGCCGCAGAGCGCTTCGACCGCGCTTCAGCTCGCGCGCAAGCGACCTCTCGAACTCGAGGAGATTGTCGTTTACGCACTCACCGATCCTCTTCTGAGTGCTCGTCTGCTTTCGGTGGCAAACTCCACACGCTTCCGAGGCGCAACGCAGTTAAACACAATCACAGCGGCCGCGACCCGCATGGGTACAACGGGTTGTCGCGAGCTACTTCTCCAATATGCATGCTTGCGCATGCTCTCAAGTCATCGCCCACCCTACGCAACGGTGCTTGGTAAGGTTTTCGATCGATCGGTGCGGTCAGCTCAAGTGACACATCGAGTCGCGGATCACTTCTTCGTGGAATCGGACGTCGCGTACCTCGCCGCACTGATGCAAGACCTTGGCTATGCGCGCTGTGTGCAGACCCTCGCTCAACATCTCAAGACTCCTCCTACCGAGGCCGACATGATCGAGGCAATTGAGCCCGTTCACGGCGAGGTGGGCGCGCACTTGATCAAGGCGTGGAACTTGCCGGCAGACTTCGCCGAAGTTTGCGAACATCACCACGCCCCCGGGCAACGAAAACTCCCCCTCATGGTAAACATCGCAAACCAAGTCGTTGCGGTGTGCGAAGGAGACAAGATACTCGCCGGTGAGCTCACATACGGCCTACGGGAGCTTGGTTTTACGGCAAAACAGGTGGCGGCATTATTTTCAGAGGCGGCGCGCGAACTTCAGTGGGTGGCGTAGCTGTTCTTGCGGGCAGGGTCTCGCTGTGGTTCGTTTCTCCAATCGATGCGATTTGGACCGCACGCTTTGAGACTCGCGTTCGCAATGGTGTTCATCGCCCTTACAATGACAAGCGGTTGTG
>JAHFDX010000313.1 GCA_023248785.1 Myxococcales bacterium | reverse complement strand
GCGAAACGATTGCGCATGGCGACGCCGTGGCAGCTCAGTGACTGGACGTGGAGGCCCGAGGTTCGGGAAACCCACGATTCAGTCGACGCCATGTGGAGTGCGCGCGAAGGCGTTCGATCGCTTGTGATCGCGAAGGGTTTCGATCAACTCGGAATTCCAAATGAAGTGGTAGTTGCCGAGGAAGCGCCCTTCTCAAGCGCGCCCACAAATGTTGCGCGAACCGGTCGCTTCGTTCGTCCGCTTGTTCGAGCAAAGATTGACGGTCGCTGGCTCTGGATCGACGCAGACGGCCCGGGGCGGCCACTTCCTCTCGGCCACGTTTCGAGGGAACTCATCGGCAAAAGTTACATGAGCGTGGACGGACTCTCCCATACTATCGAGGAAAACTCGGTCCTTCCTGCGCGGCCCGATGAAGTAACCATCACGCTCTCGGTTGGTGAAGCCGGGAGTGCCGAGGGTTCGTTGGAGGCCAAGCTCTGCGGTACAGACGCCCTTGAGTTCGCGGACATGCTTCCGACGATGAACTCGGTTGGTCGTGATTTCATCCTCAAGCGAATGGTCCATACGTGGCTCCCAGGTGCCGATGTTCGTACGGTCGACGTGCGTGTCCTTGACGATCTCGACGAAGTGCATCTTCGAGCGACGTTGGACATGTCGCGCTTGGTGACGCGCGAAGCTTCGACGGGAAGACTTCGAATCCCCGGGTTGTTGCCGCTAAGGCGCATGAACACGAATGCCTACGCCCAGACGCTCGCGGAGAGTTACGCGGCCGAGCGCACGCGCGTGCAGCCACTGTCGATCGATGATTCGACGTTTGCGATCGTGCGACGACGACTTTCGTTTCCCTCCGCGTGGCAGGTGTCCGCCGCTCCAAATTCAGACGTGAAGTCCGCGCTTGTGACGACGCAACGACGACTCGGCGCACTGTCGACATCCGGTGGAGCGACGACGGTTGAAGAAGTGTTTGAAGTTCGCGTCCGACCGGGAACGGTCCCCGTCGCGGAGTTTTCCGAGTTCGCAGAGACCGTCGTCCGTGCCGATGCGGTGTGGCTCAGGGGCACTTGGTTTACGGATTCCGCGGTGAGACGCTAAGACTCGTTGGGTGCCGCTTGCTCGCCCTTGTCGGCTCCACGCTTCTCCAAGTACACTCCCTGTGCTTCGGAGGCAGTGATTTCCTATGAGTGGCCATTCCAAGTGGGCAACGATCAAGCACAAGAAGGGCGCGGTCGACGCAAAGCGCGGCAAGCTCTTCACCAAACTGATTAAGGAGCTCACGGTCGCAGCCCGGATGGGCGGTGGAGACCCGGGGGGCAACCCGCGCCTTCGCAAAGCCATCTCGGATGCCAAAGGGCAGTCGATGCCTGGTGACACGATCACGCGAGCGGTTAAGCGAGGCACAGGTGAGATTGAAGGCGCCGCGTATGAGGAAGTTCTCTACGAGGGCACCGGACCCTGTGGAACGCTTTATCTCGTCGAAGGCATGACCGATAATCGTAACCGTACAGTGTCGGAATTGCGGAAGATCTTCGACAAGGCTGGCGGTGTTCTTGGCTCCTCGGGCACGGCGGGCTGGGCGTTTGATCGCCGAGGCGTCATTGTTCTTGCAAAAGAAGGGGCCACTGAAGACCAACTCATGGAGCTTGCTGTAGGTGCGGGGGCCGATGACTACGCCGACGAAGGGCAGGAGTGGCATGTGACCACAGCTCCGGACGCGCTTCATACCGTCGTCGATGTACTTGAAAAGGCCAAGGTCCCGATGAAGTCTTCGAGCCTATTGTACCTCCCAAAGACGAAGAAGGCGCTTTCCGGGCGGGACGCCGAAATTTGTATCAACCTTGCTGAAGCAATCGACGACAACGACGACGTCCAAAACGTCTACGCCGACTTCGACGTGTCCGACGAAGAGCTCGCGCGGATCGGCGGATAGTCCATGCGCGTTCTCGGCATCGATCCCGGAACGCGCCTCTGCGGGTGGGGCGTTGTCGAGCGCCAAGGCACACGCCTTCGCTACGTTGGTCACGGTGTTGTGAAGCTTTCGGTGGACGATTCGCTGGGCGAGCGTCTTGTTGCACTGGAAGAGGCGCTCGCGAAGGTCGTGGACGAATATGGCCCGGCGATGGCAAGCATTGAAGCGCTCTTCTTTGCAAAAGACGCCCAAGCGGCGGCCAAGCTCGGACATGCTCGCGGTGTTGCGCTGCTCGTGTGTGCGCGCCAAGGGCTCGACATCGTGGAGTATCCACCTGCCCGTGTGAAGCGAGCGATTGCGGGCAATGGGCGTGCTGAAAAGATGCAGGTTGCGAACATGATTCGCGTGATGTTGGGCCTGACGGCGTTGCCACCTCTTGATGCGTCCGATGCGCTCGCGTTGGCGGTGACGTGTTTGCAGGCATCACCGTTGTTGGCTGTGGTTGCGGCGGCGAGCGGTGCGGACTCTCCGCGTCGATTGAGAGGGAAGTGACCGCGATCAGCGCGTCGCAGAGGGGGGGACTCATGTTGGGATCAGATGGAAACAAGGGCGTTTTTTGCGTTTCGCTACTCATGATCGCAACCCCGGCCTGTCGTGGGGCGGTGTCCAACGCAATGCCAGACGCCACATCAACGCAACCGAGTGATGCAAGTATCGCGTCTGCCAGCGATGTGCCCGACAGCGGTGCGCTGCGACCCTGGATAGACACTCACGCCCACCCGGTTGGCCTTCATACCGAATGCACGACCAAGGCGTGTGCGGACGCTGTCGTGGATATGCTCGACCGCTTCGCTGTTCGGCGCACCATTCTCATCCATCCGCCCGCCGCAGGGTCCACGCCCAAGAGCGGCGAAAGCAACGTGCGAAACACGGTTGCGCTCCGTCCCGATCGGTTTTTCCTTGGCGTCGGCGGGTGCGATCTGAATTCGAGCATCCAGGCGACGGCTGGCACGTCACAGGTCACCAACGAAGTGCGCGACGCATTTGCCGCAAAGACAAATGACCTTCTCGCGGGCGATGGTGCCGTTGTCGTGGGTGAAACAACGGCCCTTCATCTTTCCTATGAGCCCGCGCATCCGTTCGAGGAAATCGCGCCGAATGCGCAGCTCTTCAAAGATCTTGCCGACCTCGTGGTTACAAAGGACGTCGCGATCGATTTTCATATGGATGCCGTGAAACAGACAATGAACACGCCGAGCTTTTACACGCAGCGAAGCCCGAACAATCCGGCGTCGATTCAAGGGAACATCGAGGCCTTTTCCGATCTTCTCGCGCACAACCGCAAGACACGCTTTGTGTGGGCGCACGTTGGACGCGACACGACGGGCGACATGACACCTGCGCTTGTCGACTCGTTGCTTGTGGCGAATGAGAACTTATTCATTCAAGTGCATGCGGTCTTCGGACCACTTCAAAGTTCCAATGCAATTGTTGACGAGAGCTTCGCGATTCGCCCGGAATGGTTGGAACTCCTGAAAAAGTACCCCGATCGCGCCGTGGTAGGCACTGACTCGTTCTTCACCGGCACTGAATCGGATGCGAAGGGCTTGGATGGTATGCAGCGGTTTCTTCAAGGCCTTCCGGCAGACTTGGCGAATCGAATCGGATGCGAAAATCCGGTCCGCATCTACAAGCTCCCGAGTGGTTGTTGAGAGTCGCTACTCCAAGCAGAACAGACAGGGAGCTGTTACGAGCGAATCCACGCATGTAACGCGTTTGTGCGACGTGTGTTGTTTCGGGGGATGATTACAACAAGACGGTCCCCTGACCTGGAGATCGCGCATGCACCGATGGTCCCTCGTTCTTCTTTCCTCGGTCACTTCTTTCGTTGTCGCATGCGGCCCGGCACCCGAGAGTCGCGAAAGTGAATCCGAGGCGCTGCACGGAAGCGTGACGTTCGCTTCCGATTGCGGAGCGAATCAGCGCGCGTTTTTGGATAAGACCCTATCACTCGCACGCATCGTTTCGGGCTCGCGGGCCTTCGAGCAATGCATCGAGCACACCGTCAAGGTGGGCTTCGCCGCCAATGCTCGTTACCTGCAATGCAACGGGGATCCGTACTACGGCGTTCCCGTAAATGAACAAGTGAAACGTGTGCTTGATGCGGCGCGAAGTTGGAACGACGTGAGCATTCGCTGCTCTGGAGGAAGCGGAAACGCCTCAGCCTTCCTATCAACCTACGATCGAAACGATGCCGAGCAACTTGCCTTCAGCACGTGGCTCGATGCGGTTACTCCGCGAGGTGTCGCGCCACGATGCACGGCCGGACAAAATCCGGAGGTTGACAATTGTCGCAACTCCGCGTGGCCTCACTCGCAAGCGGCAGGCATCATTTGGCACGAGATGATGCACCAGCACGGCTACACGCACGGAGGCGATGATCAAGCATCTGCGAAAGTTGCATGCGGGTACGCGTCTTCGTCAGACAGCGTCTGGAATTTTCAGGTCAACACGATGCCGTACATGGTTGGCAATTGCATCGATCGCGTGATGGCCGAGGCGGACGGTGACGGCATCAACCGCTGTGGGACGCTCGACGCGTGTGGCCCCGGGTTTGCTCGCTTGGTCACGGGCATTGGCACTGAAACTTGTGAATGCGTCGCGGAGCCGCACGCTGTCACCACGCGCATGCCTGGCAGCTTCCAGTTGAACGGTGGCACGCCCGAAAGTGCTCGCCTGTACATGAGCTCAACTAGTCTGAACGATCAACCGCAGGCGTTCGTGCATCTTACACACGTGATGAGTCGTACCGGAACGCTTCCACAGAACAATGGGCATCACGCGCGTGCGGGTTTCGATGGCGCAAGGCGAAGGTGGTACATCGAGAACTCAGATGGAAGCCCGATGCCCGCGAGCGCGATGTACAACGTCCGCGTGGGACGCGGGTTTCACCATACGGTTTCCTCGTCAAACCGTCTTGGACACATGACGTTTCTCACGAACTTACTTGCAGATCGGGATCCTGAGGCATTCGTCACGGTGAGTCGCGGTGTTACGGCGGGCGCGCATCCTATTGGCGTATGGTACGCGTCGAATCACTGGTTCATCTTCAATCAAGACCGCGTGGCACTTCGCGAGAACGAGATATTCACCGTGTCGGTCGAAACCTCGCTGAACCGAGGTCTTCACTTCACGCACGTCGCGAACGCCGCAAACACGAGTGGTACGTTTACGATCCTCGATCATCCGGCGCTCAACGGTCGTTCGGGTGCGATGCTTCTCATCACGCCGAAATACACGCGTGA
>JAHFDX010000312.1 GCA_023248785.1 Myxococcales bacterium | reverse complement strand
ATTTGACCGCAATTTGGTTGGGATCAATGGTTCCGGCATCGGTCGTGGGCATCTTGTATTCGCACGCGAGTTTTTGTTTGATGCTGTTGGCAAAGTTGTCGAGAACGCCCGAGTAGTTGGTTTTGCACACTGAATCGATGAGGCCGCCGGTCGTGACGGCCAGAAGTTGGTATTCACCTCCGGTATTGACCGCGGTGCTGCATTGCGTGTTGCTCTGGTACGGCGTTCCTTCCTTCCATCCACAAATCGCATCGAAGATGTACTTGCGCTTCGTGGTGTCGCCGAACATACCTGCTGGCGCGAGACCAAGTAGTTGCGTGTCAAACTGTTGCGCCAAGATGTACGGTGAGCGCGCGTTGTCGTCGGTGACTTCGATGAACACCTTGATCGCGTCAAACCGGAGATCGCTCTGCCACTGCGAATACGTGGAGATGATGTCCGATAGAGAATCTGTACTTTGGGTGTCGTTGTCGACGTGATGGAACGTTGGCAGACTGTCTCCGCAGTTGGTACCTCCGAGGGGAGGTGGCACACAAACCTGCAAACTCCCTGTGCCGCGCTTGACAATGAAGATGACGTGGTAGTCGAGGGCGCTTTGGCCAATCTTCATGGCGAAGCTGTTCACGTTCGTCTTGATCTGCGTCATCTCCTCGCCCATGGATCCGGAGTTGTCGATGACAAAGATGATGTCGACTGGAACGCTGCCTGCCTTGGAGGTGACCGCGGCGCACGCATCTTTCACTTGCACGCCGACGTCGCCGGGGGTGAACCCGGTATCGAAGGTTGTGGTGGTGTTCCCATCTTTGGATCCACCGTCTCCGCTTGCGGAAGCATCAAAGCGACTGTTGCCGGACTCGGTGGAGCAGCCGGCAGCGTGCACCCCGGCGCCGATCAACCCTGCGACCATGAACCCAGGTAGCAACGAAAAACCAAGACGACGAAACACCATCTCTCACCCCGGCCCTACGACGACGTTATTGAGTGCGCTGAAGCGCGCTTGCACAAGCGCGCAGTGTAGTCGAGAGATCGCGGAAGAGTCTACGGGTTGGACGTGGTTGCTGGCGCAAAGCGAACGACTACACGCAAGAAAAGATCAGCACACGTTCCGTTTCGTACCTTGACGGTGCCGTTTCCGACCTCGTGAAGCTCGGCGATGTCGCCGGATGCGAGGGTAAAATCGTCCAAATTTCGATTCGGCTCGCGGGCAAAGGACACGTAGGGCTCGATGCTGACAACTCTGCGATTTGCAAACTGCGAAAAGCGAAGTTCGTAGTCGCGCGCGCCGGGAAAATCGATCCACGGCTGATCAATTTGTGTGGTTTCCCAGGTGGTGGAATCGATCGTGGCGCCCGACTCAAAGACGGCAAACGAATCGTCACATTGATGCGTTTGACACCCAGCGCCAAGAGGCGCTGCCGCGATCGCACTGACGGTCGTAGCGATCGCACAGAGGAGCGCTCTACGCATCGAGCCACTCTGCTGCCTGCAGCGCGTGGTACGTCAAAACGAAGTCGGCGCCAGCGCGCCGCATGGCGGTAAGAGACTCAAGCACAGCGCGCTTTCGGTCGATCATCCCGGAAAGCGCAGCGGCTTCGATCATTGCGTACTCACCGGACACGGCATACGCCCCGAGCGGCAGCGTGGTGGCATTTCGAACGCGGGCAAGGATGTCGAGGTAGGGAAGAGCGGGCTTTACCATCACCATGTCAGCCCCCTCGGCTTCATCGAGCGCGATTTCGCGCAGCGCTTCGCGCGCGTTCGATGGGTCCATTTGGTAACTCGAGCGGTCACCAAATTGCGGTGCACAGTCAGCGGCGTCGCGGAAAGGCCCGTAAAAACACGATGCGTACTTAACGGCGTAACTGAGAATGACCGTGTTGATTTTCCCAGCGGAATCGAGTGCCTGACGAATGCTCGCGATGCGGCCGTCCATCATGTCGCTGGGCGCGACGACGTCGGTACCGGCCTGGGCGTGGACCACGGCCATGTTTGCGAGGATGGACAACGTGGCATCGTTGTCGACCTCGAAGGTTGCGCCGGTTCGCTTGACGAGCCCGCAGTGGCCATGATCGGTGTACTCATCAACGCACACATCGGTCATGACGACGAGCTCGGGGACGGCGTCTTTCATCGCGCGCACGACGTTTGGAACGGGGCCGTTTGGATCAAGTGCGCTCGACCCGGTCGCGTCCTTCCTTGCGGGCAATCCAAAGAGAAGGACGCCCCCGATGCCGCGATCCTTGGCGTCTTTTGCGACCTGCGCTGCGGTGGAGGTCGGAAGTTGAAAGACGCCCGGCATGGTTTTCACGGCGACGGGCGCGCCGATGCCTTCTCGAAAAAAAAGGGGCCAAACGAGCTGCGTCGGTGAAAGCGAGGTCTCACGTGCAAGGGCGCGAATGCCAGGCGTTTGCCTTAGGCGCCTGGGCCGCTGAATCGGAAAAGACACCGCATCATCATGCTCAATGACGGCCCGCGTGTCGACTCCTGCTTCGCTGCGTCACCATCCGGCCTCGGCAGCAGCCATTCCATGAAAAACACGGTACGTTTTGAAGATGGGGTTGTCGCGTCTGAGTCTGCTCTTATTGCTTTCCGTTCCGACGGTGTTTGGCGTGGCGTGTGGCGCACGGTCTCAGCTTTTCGTCGATCCGATCGAGACCGATGCTTCATTTCCGAAGGATGCCGGACGCGATGTGACCGATGCGCGCGATACTTCGCCCGACGTCCTTCCGCCGATCGATGCGCGACCAAATCCCGATGCTGCGAAGGTCGGGTGTCCCGAAGGCAACGTCACGTATGTATATTTGATCACTACGAATTACGAATTGTATTCGTTTTATCCACCGACATTGCAGTTTCGACTCGTCGGTCAAATCGCGTGTCCGAATCAGGGGTCGTCGACGCCATTTTCGATGGCGGTTGACCGAAAGGGCGTTGCTTACATCGTTTACAACGACGGTCGTCTCTTTCGCGTGAGCACCCTCACCGCGTCCTGCCTAGCTACGACCTATGCCAAGGATCAGCTCGGAATTACGACGTTTGGAATGGGATTCGCTGCCTCTGACGACGGCACGTCGGAATCGCTGTACGTTGCAACATCCGACAACGTCGACAAGTTTCTTGGTACGATCGATACGAGCACGTACCAAATGCGCAAAGTGGGCGACTTCAATCCTCCCATCGGCCGAGCCGAACTCACGGGGACAGGTTCGGGCGGTCTCTATGGTTTCTACGAGTACGACGACGGCACCACGTACATCGGCCAAATTGACAAGGCGAGCGGTCGCGTCACAGGTGAATCCCTCATGCCGGGAGTCAAACAAGGACAAGGTTGGGCATTCGCATTTTGGGGTGGGGACTTCTACATGTTCACCGCGCCGAGCGGACAATCACTCGTTACGCGCTACCGACCATCGGATCGCTCGACGACCTTGGTTGCCAGACTTTCCTCCATCATCGTGGGCGCAGGCGTATCGACCTGCGCTCCAGAACAGTGAGGCGGAAGAACGATGTCGCTCGGAGCCTTGCTCGTTCAACGCGGCGTTGCGTCGAGTCGGCATGTTGAAGATGCGCTCGCCTGCCAAGTTGTCTATGGCGACGACCTCGTAACGAACGTCCTCGAGGTAGCATACGTGGACGAGGCGCAGGCGCTTTCGGGTTTGTCCGAGTGGTGTGGATTGCCAGCCGTTTCGGTGGGCCCCTTGGTCGTTCCATCAGAGCTGCGCCAGCGCATCCCAGCGGAAGTTGCACGCGAGTGGGAAGTGGTACCCATCGCGCGGCAAGGGTCTGCGTTAGTACTTGCGGTCGCTCAGCCGCTGTCAAAGCAGGCGGAGGTAGAACTTGCGGAAACGCTCAAGATGAACGTTGTGCAGCGCATCGCCTTGATGGTGCGCGTGCGCCAAGCACTGACAGCGTTCTATCGCGCACCACTGGATCCCAGGTACGAGCGTCTATTGAAGCGGCTGTCGGGCGATCGAGATCCGGCATCACTAAGGCCTAGCGCAACGTCCGATCATCCGACTCTGTCGATGAAATCGCCAAGACCGAGCGCTTCCAACGTGCCGAGTGCGAGCGTCGCGCCACCGTCGGGACCAAATACAGCGTTGGTTCGAATGCTCGAGCAACTGAACGCATCCGAAGATCGAGACGAGGTGCTAAGGCTCGTGGCCGATTTCGTAGCAACTAGAGTTCCATTTGTGGCGGCGTTTGTGGTCACGCCGCAGGGGCTCGTGGGACGCGAGGCGCTCGGAATAAGTGGTGGTGTTGCGGCCGTGCGATCGCTCAAGATATCGCTCGACGTTCCAAGCATGTTTGCAAGCGTGCGTGCGCGTGGTCGTTCCGTGCTGATTGGCAAGCGTCGCGATGCATCCGACGCGCGTGTTCTCGAGCAACTGGGCCGCAGAAGCGTCGCCGAGTGTGCCGTGGTGCCAGTGCTTGTTCGCAATCGCGCTGTTGCGCTCTACTACCTCGACTCGGATCAGCCGCATGCCCTCGGATCCATGCTCGCAGAGTTTGAATCCCTCGCGGAGGCTGCTGGTCGCTCACTCGAGCGAATTCTCGTTTCGAAAAAGCGCGACGGCATACGCGATTCGATGCTTCCACCTTCGGCTACTCCCTCCGATCCACCCGTCGCACCACGCCGAGGTGACGAGGAACCAACCCGTCCTGGGCGCGGGACGATGCGATCACCACGTTCAAAGCCGATGCCGCTCGATTCGATGCCAACGCCGCGCGAAGATTTGCCAGTATTCGACTCGATGCCCACGCCGAAAGAGGATGTGCTCGAGATCATCGGTTCGCGAAGCGGCCTCGCGATCGATCCTGAACTGCCTCCGAAAGAGAACATCGCACCGCCGGACCAGTGGGCCGCGCTAGCACGTGTTACCCCGTCGAGTCCTGCTCCTCGGCCTTCCGCTATGCAGGCGGTCGATGCACATCCGCCCCCGGCAGCCAAGTCGCCTAACGTTTCGAATCTGCCGTCCATCATCGTGGATCTCGATTCTGATTTCGACGCGTTGCTTGACGGTGTTCTTACGCGCAATGACGAGCTCGCGGAGGCGGAATTGTTGCGACAGGGGCATGCCGCAATGCCCGCAATCATGCGTCGACTTCCGGGACCTCTGTCGATCGTCAACCCGCTTGAGCATGACCCGGCGCCTCGTGTTCTCGAATGCGGGCCCCTTCTTCGCCTGATTGCAGGTCAGCGCAAGGCGGCGCTTCCATTCGTCCTTGAGGCCGT
>JAHFDX010000311.1 GCA_023248785.1 Myxococcales bacterium | reverse complement strand
ATGAGGTGGTTATTGCGACCAAAGTTGGAATGGCAAGGCGATCGGGAAAGCCCGAGGGGCTGTCACCTGCCGTGATTCGGCAAAGCGTCGATGAAAGTCGCACGCGGCTGCGACGCGATTCGCTCGACGTTCTATACCTTCACGCTCCCGATCCGTCTGTGCCCATCGAGTCCACCATGGGTGAGCTTTCACAGCTTATCGCGGATGGGAAAATTCGTAACTGGGGTGTATCTAATTATGCGGCGTGGCAAATCGCAGACATGTTCTGCTTCTGCGATCGGCACGGCTTGCGAAAACCTGTTCTCTCCCAAGTGCTGTACAACGCACTCGTTCGACAAATCGAGGTGGAGTACGTGGCATTCGCGCGGGCGAAGGCGTTGGATACCGTCGTGTACAACCCTTTGGCCGGTGGACTGCTCGCAGGCAAACACAGCTTTGAGTCACTCCCGACGGCGGGCTCACGCTTCGCGAAGAACAAGCTCTATCAGGGACGATATTGGTCACGTGCGATGTTTGAGCGCGTGGGTCGACTTTCCACCATTGCGACTCAGGCGGAGCGCTCGCTTGCCTCGCTGTGTTACGCGTGGCTTGCTGCCCGCACGGGAGTAGGTGCAATTCTGATTGGGCCTTCCGACGAGTCTCATGTCGATGAGGCGATTGCTGCTCTTGACCAACCGCTCGACGCCCCCACGATCGCGAACATGGATGCGTGCGAGCTCGATTTTTCTGGCACGGACGTTCGCTATGCCCGATGAGCTCCCGGTCGACATGCTTGTACCAGGCGCCGTTGATTGCAATCTCGACAAAGTGCTCGCGCACTATCACGAGTTCGGATACGCGCGCCTCGGAGTGGTTTGCACGGACGATGGGCTCGAAGCACTTCGAATCCGCAGTGACGACATCATGCTCGGTCGCGTTCGATACGACGGGATGTTCTTCCAACTGGACACTCCAACGCAGCGCTACGAAGACCTTGTGTTCGGGCGTGGGTACGAAGGTCCGAGCCTCGCGTATCGGAAGGTTGAAAAACTCGAACGCGATCCGCTGTTTCTTGCGTGGCTAGGGAATCGACTCTTTGAACGCGTCTGCCGACGCGTTTATTCGACCGATGCAGTTCAGCTGTACCGTGCCGTGCTCTTCTCGAAGATGGCAAACGGCGGCAGCAATCTTCCCTGGCACCAGGACGCCGGAGGTTTTTGGGGACTCAGTGACGATCCAAAACTCCAGATTTGGACGGCACTCGACGACGCCTCGGAAGACGCAGGTTGCGTTGAAGTCGTTCCAGGTAGCCACCGCGCTGGCCTCGTCACTCCCCTGGGGGGCGTCGTGCCGAAGGTTCATGCGGAGCGTAAAGGCGTAGAGCAGACGGTCATCAAACTGCCGGCACGTGCAGGAGAGGCGCTTCTCATCCACAACTACGTCTGGCATCGCTCGGCACAAAACACGACCCCAAACATGAGGCGCGGGTTCACCGTCTGCTATCTCGACGGAAAAACGAGGTGCATCCGAAAAAAACGCGCGCCTCGCGAATTTGTCCGGGTGTTCTAGCGCTGGTTCTGTCCATCGCACGCGCGGTACGCTCAGCACGTGGAGATTACGCCGGAGCAAGCTGAAAGTGTAACTGAGGGTAGTACAAAATCGCGCTGGCCAAGTCTTTACGTGCAGGTGCTCATTGCCATCGCGCTCGGCATTCTACTCGGCTGTTGGCGGCCCGAGTGGGGAATGAGCCTGCGCCCTCTCGGAGATGGTTTCGTCAAGCTCATCAAGATGTTGATCGGTCCCATTGTTTTTACAACGGTGGTCGTCGGCATCGCTGGCATGAAGGACCTTAAGACCGTCGGCCGCGTGGGCGTGAAGGCGGTCGCCTGGTTTGAATTCATGACGACGGTGGCTCTTCTCATCGGGCTAGCAGTTGCGCATGCAATAAAACCTGGCAGCGGCATCCACGCGTCGGTGAGCCAATTGGATACGTCTGCTCTCGACAAGACGCTTTCGGGCCCTCGGCCGCACGGTTTCGTAGAACACGTGCTTGCAATCATTCCAGACACTTTCGTGGGTGCCTTTGTTCAAGGCGACGTGCTGTCGGTGTTGCTTCTTGCTGTGCTGGTAGGTGTTGCGGTTGCCGGTCTCGGAGACCGCGCGACCGGGCTCGTAAAGTTAACAGAGCAAGTTGCTGCGGGTGTTTTCGGCGTGGTTGGGATTGTGATGCGCTTGGCACCGCTCGGTGCGTTTGGCGCGATGGCGTACACCATTGGAAGGTATGGCGTTGGTACCTTGGCGAGTCTCGCCAAGCTCATGGCTTCGTTTTACCTCACGGCACTTCTCTTCGTGTTCGTGGTGCTCGGACTCGTACTTCGTCTATTGGGTCTTTCGATCGTTGCGTTGCTCTCCTACCTGCGCGAAGAGCTTGCCATTGTGCTCGGAACCTCCTCGTCCGAGTCGGCGTTGCCACGACTTATGGCCAAACTTGAAGCGTTGGGGTGTGCGCCTTCGGTTGTGCGGTTGGTAGTGCCAACCGGATATTCGTTTAACCTCGACGGAACATCGATCTACCTCACAATGGCCGCTTTGTTCGTGGCGCAGGCACTCGGCGTCCAACTCTCACTCGGTGAGGAGGTGCAACTTCTACTTGTTCTGCTCCTCACATCAAAGGGAGCGGCAGGGGTCACGGGCAGCGGATTCGTCACTCTTGCAGCTACACTTTCTGCAACGGGGAGCATTCCCGTTGCGGGGCTCACCTTGCTTCTCGGGATCGATCGCTTCATGTCGGAAGCCCGCGCACTCACGAACATTGTGGGCAATGCGGTGGCGACGCTTGTCGTTGCCCGATGGGAAGGTGAACTCGATCTCACCCGCGCGCGTACCGTTCTCGCGTCACGGGGAGTCGAGGGGGCTCGGACACACGGAACGTAGTTTGCACGTTCCACACTCTTTGCCGCGCCAAATGCGATCAAAGCGTGCCTGCGCGGCATCCAGCATAGCTACATCATCGGTGAGGATGCCCATCTCAAAGTTGCGACGACCATCCGTCTTGGCGCCAAGTCCCGCTCCGGTGACGTTCGCACTGCCGAGATAAAGAAGCGCCCCGTCTACAGCAATCATTTTCAGGTGCACGCGAGGACACCGCCTCAAGGAGACGCCGCGCGTGCCTAATTTCGTGAGCTCTTTTCGCAGGGGTGCCGATGGGAGCGACGCGTGTAACAAGCACACTTCAACGCCACGCTGCGCGAGTTCTCCAAGAACTTCGAAGAACGACACGTACCTTCCTCGAGCACGCGCGCGCGAACCCAACGGGGCTTCGACGAGCATGGTCTTCAAGTTGGCAGTGGCAATCCACACGCTGACACGTGCGTCTTTGACCGCTCGTGCAATGAGCTCGTCGTAATGGTCGGAATCGATGAGAAGTTTCGCGCGAATGGATCGCGTTGTCGCGGCTGCAGACGTGCCTTTTTCGCGAATCGAGCGCGTCGCCATAGTAACGAGGGTAGCATTCCGTGCCAGGCCCACGTGGTATAGTCCACGTTCTACATCGAGGTTAGAATGCTCATCGACGAGATTCGCAAACGACGCAACGAGGCCATGAAAAGTCGCGACACGGTTGCCAAAGAGGTGCTCGGCGTGGCGTTGGGGGACATCGACACCATTGGGGCCCGCGCCTCGCGCGACGCGACGGACGAGGAATGCCAGCAAGTGTTGCGCAAGCTCGTAAAGTCCAACGAGGAAACGCGCGCCGTGGCTACGGACGAAGTGCAGAAACAAACGCTCGCACGCGAAATTGAAATACTCGCATCACTTCTCCCCGCAACACTAGGTGTTCCCGAGGTGGTGCAAGCGCTGGGTCCCGTTGTGGCGGATATTCGGGCGGCTGGCAACGATGGCCAGGCAACCGGTGTGGCAATGAAACACTTGAAGACGACCGGATCTGTGGTCGACGGCAAGATCGTTTCGCAAGCCGTAAAGCAGATGCGTTCGTAGCGACGTGATGGTCGCGCTACGGGCACTTTCCCAAGAACCGCCACTGCATCAAGTTGCTGCCCGGCTCCACCACGATCACGCGCGACCAACCGCCCAGGCTGTCCACCTGGTGCGGCTGAACGCGGCATACCGAACCACCGTTGGCGCTGTTTAAGAAATGAACAGCGGATTCGTCTTTGCGTCGGTAGATCCCAGGAGGCCAAGAGCAAGTCGCCGAATTCACGACGAAGAAATCGAGGACGTGCGCGCGGGTTTTCCGGTTGCCCAGCTCCTTAACCTCCCATACGCGGTCGATGGCACCGAACGCACGAAGCTGGCTTGGATTCTCCACTCTGCAGGCGAATCCTTGAAACCCAGTCTGGCCGGTCGGTTCCACGGTGACCTTCCAGATGGCCGGGCCATTTGCTGCTTTGTAATAACCTGCAGGCCAACCGCAGTGGCCCGTCTTCACACGCTTCGTTAAGAAATCGGTATTACTTCTAACTTGAACATGACCCTCACCACCGAGGATGCGAAGTTGATCGGGCGTAGTAACCGCGCACGCGCGATCACCCTGAAAAAGGTGGTACACCGCAGCTTCGTTGTTCTGCCGGTAGAATCCGTCTAATGCGGGGGTGCCCGCAAGCGATTGACTCGTCGCCATCGCCAAAGCAATTGTTGCTGTCGGCGTTACAAATGAAGCGGGGCGGTTCAATAACCATAACAAGCGAGCATGTGCATTCATGTGTCGTCCCTGCGATCGCCCGCTCCCAACAAACCGGGCGTACTCCTTCATCAGGAGGACGGCCAAATTCGCGTAAGGGTTCACGATCGAGTGAAAGCACGCTGCTGAAAGGTGGATGGGGTGATGACTTCACCCACGTTCGCTCACCCACGTTCGAAACTGTTCCCGCGTCACAAGGCCGAGCTCCAACGCGGCCTCTTCCAACGTCGTGTTTTCCTTGTGCGCCTTCTTGGCGATCGAAGCCGCAGCCTCGTATCCAATGTGCGGTGCCAGGGAAGTCACGCGCATGAGTGAACGTTCGAGATGCTCCTGAATGCGGGCTCGATTCGGTTCGATGCCTGCCACGCAGTGTTCGCGAAAACTTCGCATCCCGTCTGCAAGGAGGCGACACGATTGCAAGAACGCATGGATGATGAGCGGCTTGTACACGTTGAGTTCGAAGTTCCCCGCAGATCCGGCGATTCCAACCGCAACGTCGTTGCCCATGATTTGCGCACAGACCATGGTCAACGCTTCACACTGCGTCGGGTTCACCTTGCCGGGCATGATCGAGCTTCCAG
>JAHFDX010000310.1 GCA_023248785.1 Myxococcales bacterium | reverse complement strand
CTGGGCGGCTTAGCGCTTGCGATGGGTCGTTTGGTCGACGATGCGATCGTCGTGCTCGAAAATACCGTGCGGCACATTCGTATGGGGAAGATGGCGGAACAAGCCGCGTTGGATGCGGCAGCCGAGGTGGGTTCCCCAGTGCTCGTGGCAACGCTCGCAACCTGTGTTGTTTTTGCTCCCGTGCTCTTCTTGCGTGGGATCGGGAGATTTCTCTTTGCTCCTTTGGCACTGGCTGTGACATTTGCAATGATCGCATCGTATTTCGTTGCGATGACGATCGTTCCGATCTGTGCACGCCGATTCATCACAGTGGAGAGCCTCGAATCGAGGGATCTCGAGCGCGGCGCGTTCGATCGTTTTCAGGGCTTCTATCATGCCATCTTGCTGCGTGTCGTTGGGCGCCCCTTTCTAATGGCGCTCGCGGGCCTTACATCGATTTGCCTCGCGGTCCTGCTTTTGCCGCGCCTCGGGCGCGAGCTGTTCCCACGCAGCGATAGCGGGCAGATAAGCGTCACCTTACGCGCACCCTCGGGAACGCGGATCGAGCGAACGGAAGCCTTGGTTGCACGCGCGGAACAGATCGTTCGCGAAGTGATTCCCAAGGAGGAGCTATCGATCGTCATTAGCAATTCAGGGATTCTCTACGATTGGCCCGCTGCCTACACCCCGAACGCGGGCACGAGCGATGCATTCCTGCAGGTCGAGCTGACCTCGAATCGGACCCGAAGCGCGGACGAGTATTCTCACTTCTTGCGCACGGCTTTTTTGGAGCATTTGCCCGAGTTGGAACCCGCGTTTGATACAGGCGGCATGCTGACCGCAGCGCTGTCCGATGGTGCCCTCTCCCCCATCTCCGTGGCGATCGAGGGCGTCAAGGGCGACGATCTGACGCGAGCGGTTCGCGAGGTGATGAAGCGAGCCAAGAACGTTGTGGGGACGATTGATGTGAGGCTTCAAGAGCGCTTCGACTACCCGGCCGTTCGTGTGGATGTGGATCGAAGCCGCGCAGCGACCCTCGGCTTGACGGAGAAGGATGTCATCCAAAACGTCGCGGCGGCACTCACATCGAGCGTCAACTTCGATCCCGCCTTTTGGATCGATCCGAATAACGGCAACCACTACTTCCTCGGAGTGCAGTATCGAGAGCAAGCAGCCGATAGCTTCGACGCGGCGCTTTCCGTGCCGATTACGTCGAAAAAGGGTGGACTCGCAATGCCGCTACGCCAGGTGGCCACGCTTGCCCGGCATGTTTCGGTGGGCGAAGTTCGCCATGAGAACATCAAGCGCGTTGTTCAAGTGTTGGTGAACGTCCGCGGTCGTGACGTGGGGACCGTCTCGCTGGATTTGGAGCGTGCGGTCTCGAGTATCGAAGTGCCCCGAGGCGGCAAGGTGGAAGTGCGCGGAGAGATCGCGACGATGCGAACTTCGTTTTCGGAACTCGCTGGAGGCGTCGGTTTGGCGATGGCGCTCGTTTACTTGTTGATGGTGGCGCAGTTTCGTTCCTTTTTAGATCCCCTTCTCGTTCTACTTTCCGTGCCTCTCGGAGCCATTGGTGCGGTTGGATTTCTCTATGTCACGGGCTCCACGCTTAACGTTCAGTCCCTTGTAGGGATGATCTTCACAGTCGGTATCGCGGTATCGAACGCGGTTCTGCTTGTGGACTTCAGTGGGCGCCTTCGTCGACGCGGGCATGCCCCGCAGAGCGCCGCAATCGATGCGGCACTCACTCGTCTCCGTCCGATCGTGATGACCACATTGGCAGCGGTCCTGGGTTTGCTCCCCATGGCGATCGGAATTGGGCGCGCCAGTGAAGCGAATGTGCCGCTTGCACGCGCGGTAGTCGGGGGACTCACGGCTTCCACAGTACTCTCGTTGCTCATCCTTCCGGCTCTCGATGCGTGGATTCACCGGAAGGAACACTTTGTGGGCGCGCCCACTTCGGAGGCGTCATGAGGGTCCGTCTTAGTTTTCCTCTGATCGTGCTGACTCTCTGCGTGATGGGTTGCCGGGCGCGCTCCGATGCAAGGCCCAACGTACGCACGCAAGCCGTTACTCTCCGTGTCCGCACCGTCAAGCCTACGCAGGAAGATGTAGCGCTCTCGAGTCCGCTCATCGGAACGCTCCGTCCATGGAAGCAGTCGGTCCTTGCGTCGCGCGTGGCGGGCGACGTCGTCGCTCTCTCTGTCGAGCGCGGCGATCGTGTGAAGAGGGGGCAATCTCTCGGATCACTACGCGTGCCAGGGCTCACGCAGGAGCTCGCAGCGACGGTGGCCATCGCTGAGGTTGAGGAAGCTTCGCTCGCAGAGCAGGTCGAAATCGCGGACCGCACGAAACGAGTAGCCACTGCCAATGCGGCGGCGGTCTCGTTGCAAGAGGTCGCAATGTCCTCTGCCAAGGCAAAGACGGCGGCCGCGAAGTTGAGGGCGGCCCAAGTAGCTGCGACCCATATTCGCTCCTTGCTTTCAGATGCACAAATTGTTGCCCCGTTCGATGGGGTGGTACTCGTTCGGTACGTCGATCCTGGGACCTCGGTCGCGGCGGGCATGCGTCTGGTTGAGGTGGCAGATGTCGATACTTTTCGGCTGTTCGTCGACGTGCCAGAACGCGAGACTCCGTTGGTCACGCTCAAAGCTCCCGTCGCCGTGAGGTTTCCGTCGCTTGGGGAGAGGCAACTCGAGGCTGTGGTTTCGCGCTTTGCGCCCGCACTCGATCCCACTGCACGTACGCTACGCGTGGAGATCGACCTGAAGAACGAGGGGACTCTTGTTGCCGGGATGGAAGCTCGTGTGCGTTTTCGTGAACGCGATGCGAAGGATTCACTTACCCTCCCAGCCGATACCCTGGTCCTTCAGGCAGAAGGAACGTTCGTCTTGGTGGTGAGAAACGGCAAGACCGCGCGCGTACCGATTCAGGTCGGCTTCGACAACGGTGCCAAGTTCGAGGTGCGTCAAGGGCTGGATGCAGCGGAAGAGGTGATCGTGGGAGCGAGTTCTCTTCTCGAAGAGGGCACACCCGTGGAGGTGGTTCGATGAGCCCTCTTCGCCCGTTGCTTCTGGTGGGGATGCTTGGGGCCAACGGGTGCGCGAGTGTTCGGTTGGAAGTTCCGTCGTCAAACCGCATGCGACGTAGTCATCTGCCGAGCGTGTTATCGAAGCCAGCGCAGCTCGAGATGCACAGTGATTCTGTCGCATGCACGCAAGCCATTCGCTTCGCATGGGCGAATGCACCTCGCGTTCGAGCGGCATTGGCGCTCGTCGCGGTATCCGCCGCGAAACGCGACGAATTGAGGGCCGGGTATTTCCCGCAGGTCAACGGCGCGGTTCTCGGCACTGCGGGTTTTTCGGGCTCAGGCTCCAACCTTGGCGTGCGCGGCATGATGGGATCACCGTTCGTCAACCGCTGGGCAGCTGGACTCGAAGGGAGCTGGTCGGCATTGGAGTTCCTTCGCATTGAACCTCGTGTGGATGTCACGTACGCGGAGGAGGCTGCTGCAAACGCGGATCGGGAGCGCATTGAACGAGATGTCGCCCTAATGATTGTGGATGTGTACGAGAAAACTCTCGAAGCTGAAACAATGCTGTCGGTCGCTCATGCGGACATCGCTTCTCGTCGAATGCACGTGGGAGCACTCGATGCTCTCTTGAATGCGGGCGGGGTCATTCCGGCGACGGATTTGCTCCAAGGCAGGGCGGCGCTTGCGCGGTCGGAAGCAGCGCGCGCGGGCGTTGTCGCGGATCTGGACGGACTTCGAGCCGTCTTGAGCACGCTGGTTGGAGATCCGCGCATGGTCGCAGCGAGACTCGTCCTGGATGCGCCGAAGTCGGATGCGAAGGGTGATGAGGACGTAGTTGCCGCACGCGCGCAACGTGAAGCTGCTCGGCGACTGCGTGATCTTGCCTGGCGTGATCTGTTGCCGCGCGTGGTTGTGGGGGGCAGTGCCGGGTACGCGCACACGCCCACGCCACAAGATCCCGGCCTTTGGGCGGCGGGTGTAGCGGTGATGGTGCCGCTGACCGGCACATTTTCCGAGAGAGCTCGGCAGCAGGTGGCTGCCTTCGCGGCCGACAGTCGAGCGCACGAAGCTGACGCAAGGGCTCAGGAAGTCGAAGTACGACGCGCCACATTACGTGCCACCTTGAGAGCATTGGAACTCGCGTTGCCTTCGGCGGAGGCGAGCACCAAGGCTGCGCACGAGGCCATGAGTGCGGTGGAAGCAAGAGCAAACGCCGGGCTCGTTCGAGAAGTTGAGGTAGGAACTGCGCTCGTCGCCGTCGCCCATGCGACAAGCACTGAGGGACAAATTCGCATTCGGGTGCAGGCCACGCGTGCGCGTTTGGCCTGGCTCGGGGGCTAGCGAACACTTGGCTTCGTCAAATCTTTATCAGCTTCCAACTCCCACCCGCAAACTTCGCGCTCATCGCAATGGCGGCACCAAGGGCGTACACCGTTGCAGCCAGCCAGATCCCGGCCATGCCCATGCCGAGGGTAATTCCAAGCGTGTACGAACCTGGGACAAGCACGCCGAACACGAGTAGCAGTTGCGCGGTGGCTACGAAACGCGTGGCCCCCGCACCGAAGAGCGCCTCGCTGAGAATGAGCGCGATTGCGATGATGGGTGTCATGACGCCGACCATTCGCATCGGCAACATCGCTGTTTCCCGCACTTCGGGTGGGCAAATGAACTCCACGATCGATTGGGTGAAGAACAGACCTTCGCACAAGCCAATGATCCCGAAGATAAGGACACCAAGCCGAACGCTTGCCCAGCCAAAGCGCGCGCCTTCGTCCGGCTGATTCTTCCCCAACGCCTGACCGACAAATGTAGCTGTTGCGGTGCCAAATCCGATGCACGCGGTGAGCGTGAGCTTGAGTACGCCAATGACATCGGTCATGGCAGCGCTGTTGACCGCCACCTCGGGGCTTAGTGCGCGCGCGTCGAGGCGTCTCGCCGCATCTTGGAAAAGGTTGAACCCGCTCGCCATCACCACGATGGCAATCGCGGCCGGAAGCGACAGCTTGAGCATCTGCCATACGAGCGTTCGCGAAAGGTGACTCCACCTTAGGGGCTCAAAGTCGCGGCGCACGCTCCAACCGTACGCAAGCATGATGACAAGACCTATCCACGTAGCGACAAAGGCCGCAAATCCCGCGCCCACAGCACCCATTTGGGGAGCGCCAAAGTGGCCGAAAATGAACATCCAACAGAACAGAACGTTGAGGATGTTCATGACTATCGCGGATACGAAGTGCACGTAGGTTCGTCCGATCCCGTCGAAGAACGCTTTCGTCGCCATGGT
>JAHFDX010000309.1:2108-5303 GCA_023248785.1 Myxococcales bacterium | reverse complement strand
CTCCCTCTGTAGTCCTACGAGCCGTCTGTTCAATTCCCCTCGTTACAAAACCGATACACAGACCCAACGTTTCTTTCCCAACCATCCCGCCAAAGGCCGGTGCGAGCTCAGGATGACATGGGAAGTACGTGGTCGCTCTTGATGACATGGGAAGTAAGCCCGCCCGTATCAACCCCAAACAACCCTACCGCACGATCGGGTTCTTCACCGTGTACGGGAAACGAATCGTAAGCGACCCCCGTCCAAGTTCCGGCGGGATAGGCGGAAAGGGCGCTGCTTTCCGAACAGCGTCCGCGATGTTCTTGTCAAATTCATCGATACCGCTCGGCCTTAGCGGCGGCCATTGCACTTGCGTGCCTCCGTCCGCACGCACCGTAAACGTCACGATCACAGTGCCCTGTTTCAACTCGAGTGCCGCCTCACGCGGAAATGCGTTCGCTGTGTGAGGTTCGATCTTGGATCGGATGCGACGGAAATACGGGCTCAATCGCGGATCGCGCGTGTTGATGTCGAAGCCATCACCCTCAAGCGGACCGAGCGCGCGCGTGCGTGAACCGTCGTCGTTGGATCCACCGAAACCAGGAGTGCCGCCTCCCCCACTTCCACCACGCCCGCTCCCCGTTGCGCCACCCATGGTGCTCGCATGGACGATGCTATTCAACGTGTCCGAGACTTGCTGCTCAGTATCCGTAGTGTCGTGCGGTCTCCCGGGACCAGGAGCTTGCACCGCCGGAGGAGCTTGTGGCACAAGAGGTCTAACGCTCGCGATAGCGGCGCTTTCTCGATGTTCATGTCCAGGCTCCGAGGCGCGAACGCCCTGTCCGAGTATTGGCGCGGGCATCCCGGCTTGCGATGGGGTTTCACGTGCGTAGGGCTCATCACCACGTTCGGGACGGCTCGACCCGTTGGCAATGCCACCTTCCGCAACCGCGAGTCGCGTCGGGCGCGCACCCAGGCTCGGATTCGTAGCAGCGACCGGCCTTCGGTCGTCAAATGTACCCTTGCCAGTTGCGAGAAAGGTAAGCTCCATCGGTGCAAGCGTGGAACGCCGGTCTTCCCACGATTGGCGGGCATCTCCTGTCCGAAGGCGCTGCACCTGATCGTAGACCTGATGACTTCGCATGTCGGTGGTGCGCGACAGATTGTCGTTCTTGTCGGCAAAGTTCGTGGCTACCCGATCGGCGGCAACATCGCCTCCGTGACCTCCGCGCGCCATGTCGAGATGCGCGGTCGTTGCACCACGCGTCGGTTCCGGCTCAGCCACTGCCGGTGCGGCGCTCTCGCCGAACAAGGTAACTTCCGTGACACCTGGAAGGTCAAGAGCATCGCCCGGACGTTTGGTTTTCGGGGAATCGGGGGATTCGATCCGCTGTTTCGACGACGACGAAGCCGCGACAAGCCCAACCGCAAGCGCAGAGGTGTGCAACGCGAGCGACAACGCGCTTGTCCACAGCGGCCAAAGAACAGTCTGCCTACGCGTACGCACCTATCGAAAGTGTAGCGTCCGGTGCCGGCAAACCCCGCGCAACTCGGAGAGGAGACTCGGGGACAATCGCTTTCGTAGGTCGAGCGCCTACATGGGAGGCGCAAAGCTTCGACCCAACAAACGCTCGGCGTTCGCCGTTGTCGCCTCGGCAACGACCTTGAGAGCCAATCCGCGCAGCTCGGCCACACGTCGCGCCGTGTGAACGACCATAGCCGGCTCACAAGGTTTGCCTCGGAACGGAACGGGCGCCAAGTACGGACTGTCGGTCTCGACGAGCACGCGATCGAGAGGTGCCCACGCGGCCACGTCGTGCACACTCGTGGCGTTCTTGAACGTGACAATGCCCGAGAACGATAGATAGAAGCCTAGGTCGAGAGCACGCTCGGCGAACGTGCGATCTTCGCTGAAACAATGGATGATGCCGCCTACGTCAGCAGCGCCTTCGCTGGCAAGAATGTCGAGCGTGTCCGAGGGCGCACTCCGCGTGTGGACAACGAGCGGCTTTTTTACCTGCCTCGCAATGGCGATGGCTTTGGCGAACACGTCGCGCTGTACGCCGCGTGGCGAATGGTCGTAGTGGTAGTCGAGCCCTGCCTCTCCGACCGCACGAACAACGGCCTGCGCGGCGAGCTCGACAAGTTCGCGATCCATTGCATCGTCGAAGTGTCTGGCGTCGTGCGGGTGAATGCCCACCGCAGCCGTTACATATTCAGAATGGGCCGTAGCGATGCGAATCGCTTCCCTGGCGGGCTCGAGCGTTTCGCCAACTCCAATCACCATAAAGCCATGCACCCCTGCCCCTTGCGCCCGCGAAAGAACATCGCTCGCCCCACCCGGAAAGTACTTCCCATCGAGGTGGCAATGCGTGTCGATGAGAATCGGAACGTGCTCTGTCATCATCGCTAACGCTAAACTGTCCTTGTATGCACGTCACCGCCGAGGAGTATCGTGATGCCGTCGATGCGCGCGGGATTGTGCGGCCTGGTGCACTCGGGGTTCCGGTTCCGACGGAGTGCTTTACGGTTTTTGTGCAAACTACGGACGCACGGGTCGACATCGACGCATGGCAGGCCAAGGCATCTGCCTTTCTAAAGGCTCGCATCGGACTGTGGATTCCAAAGAACTATGAGGGTCCCGCACCCCGCGAAGATGGTGCACTCCTCGTCGTCGCCCCCAACGAGGGCACGGGCGAGATCCGATTTTCATGGGGGCTCGCCGCCACCGAAGCGGACCGCATGCGAGGCCGCGAAGCGGAAGCGATGTGCGGCCCGCCGCAAGGTCTCATGACGCTCGCGGAACGGTGCCCATCGATCTGGCGCGTTCTTGCCCACGATGACAACGATGCGATTGCGCTCTTGGCTGCAACCACAATTGCGATGGTTGGCCTCGGACCCATCGTACCACCGTCAGGCACAAGCCTCTTTGGTGTCAAAACTGCGCGAATGAAGTTACGAATTTAGCGTGAGGGTGCATCCTCACGAATCTGTGAAGCGCCTACCCAGAAGCACGCTAGCCGCATCCGCAGCGGAATCACGGGAGTAACCATACCGATCGATCAAGCGATGGATCGCTTCTTCAGCAACTCTTCGGCGCTCATGATCGAGACCACTCCCCTCCTCGCGCACACAAATCACCAGATCGCGAATGAGCTTCGCAGCGTCCGGTTTCTTGCTGGAAAATATGGCGTCCTTCATCCGTGCGATGTGCTG
>JAHFDX010000309.1:0-2098 GCA_023248785.1 Myxococcales bacterium | reverse complement strand
ATGGTCGAGTGCCCATGCCGCGATCATGCTGATGGTGTGTTTGCGCCAATCCGAAGGGTCGCCCTTTACGTCAAGCAACGTTTCGACGTCGACCATCAGGCGCTCGTCAGGGTCTTCGTATTCGCGCGTCACGCGGTTATAGAGGCGTTCCTTCTTCACCCACACGCTTACATGCTGCACATACCGATCGAATAACTCGGCGTACCGCTCTTCATCGACAAAGCCGCTTGCGGCGTAAAATTCGTTCTCCCAAATATCGAGCAATCTTGAGAGGATCGAATCGCAAAAACCCTTCGTGTCGTGATAGCCCCCGACAAGTGAATCTTGCTGGAGCCATTCGAACTCGTTCTTCTGCATGCACAACGCGTCGATCTCTTCGAGCACCGCCATCGGCGATAGGTTCGTATACCGCGGGGACTGAGCTGCATCGAGGAGCACGACCCGCATCTCGCGCGGACTCACGCCAACACGCCCTTCATAGTTCGGGTACGAATCACTCTCTGCGTACAGTTCGCCAATACTTCCCACCAAGAGTTTCTGCGTATCGGGATCGAACCGTTCCGGAACCTTTGCGAGCGAGTAAAGGTCTGCCTTTTCCATCGCCGTTAGACTCGCCACGGTCTGCGAAAGAGGCCGCGAATACTTGTCAGCGTTCGGCTTTTTCATTCGCGTGAGCACCGCAAAGATGGCGGCGACAAACGTAGCGTGCGGCGCGACATGCCTGCGGATTTGGGGCACTACGTACGAATCGTAGACTTGCTGCTCCTGCATGTAGCTTCGCAAATAGGGCGTGCGCACAAGTTCAAGGCGACCTCGAAAGCTGGGGAACTCGGCGTGTTCGCGAAACGCATCGAGGTGAAGCTTGTTCGCGCTTCCCATCATCACGCAGTTGAGTTGCAGATTTTGTTGGCTGAGTTGAACCTCTTGCGTCTCGACCGTGAGCTGCAAGTACTTGAAGGCCTCGAGCGGCCGCTTCAACAGGTCGCTGAATTCAAGCAACCCGCCGGCCGCGTCGACGAGCTCACCCTTCACCTCGTACAGAGGAACCGCCTGAAGCGAGGTCGGCAACGCGTTGAGTGAACGATCTGCCGTCACTTGGCGTTCACCTGCATCGACGCTCATCTGCGGGCCAATCGTGACAGCGCCCACACGGTAACGGCGCGAGATGAAGTAGCGCTCGACCTGAACGTGCCTTAAGACCTCCGTGTACGAGCCGTGGTAGCTCGCCAACAGGGCCTCGAAAACCTGCTGACTCTTGTGGGAAAGCTGCCCGCGCAAGATGTACTCGGAAGGTGGCTCCACTTCCGAACGGCCCTCTGCCTGTGCGCGCCTGCGCGCCGCGTCGTACGCCTCGGAAAGCAACTTCTCGCGATCCGAAAGCGGGACGAGAAAAAGCGGATGATCGCGAACCTCAACCAAGAGCTTCGCGTCGATCTGCTCGTCAGTAAGATGCGCGTACGACTCCGTCGGTTTACCGGCTGCTTGCGACGATCCAAATCCGAGTGTGCCGCGCACAGTTTTTGTCGATGGGAAGATCCAGTTGAATCGGTAAAGCGCACCCTCGTCGCGATAGCTATAGTCCTCAAGAGCTCCCATCAAACATGCAACTGTCGTGCTCTTTGCCGAACCATTGGGTCCGTGAAGTAAAACGAGGCGATTGGGCTTCCCCTCCCGCGCGAAGTGATTCAGCGCGCGCACCATGTCCTCTTGCACCTGCTCCTGGCCGATCAATGCACCACGAGGAAGCGCCTGCCCCGGCCTTGGCTCCCACGGCAAATCGAACACCTTGAAGCGCGTGAATGTCCCCCACGGATATGTAACGTCCTCGGTACCATAATGGTCGATCGCATCGCGCAGGTATCGACTTGCATCGCGCGCGTAGCGCATGGGATCGGACGAGAAAAGCTCCAGGTATTCCTGAAACGCAAGAACTCGACGACCCTCTTTGAAACGATGCTCGACGCGGGACGCAATGGAAGTGATCCAAGACGACGCCGGCTTCGGTTCGCTCATACAGACAAGGGTATCAGAAGTTGCCGATCGTCAGAATTTCCGAACCACGTCACGGAAGCGCTAGCGCCAGCGCAGCCGAGATGGG
>JAHFDX010000308.1 GCA_023248785.1 Myxococcales bacterium | reverse complement strand
AGAACTCGAAGGTCGCCGAAGACCTTGCGAACAGCGGCGACAACAAAGCGCTTGTTGCCGATATGTGCTTTGCGGCTGCGCTGACGCTGGGCGTGACAAGCATGGTTCTCTTCTTCACGAAGGACGAGACCGTGAACGACACAAAGCCCGCCGCCAAGAACACGAAGGTTCGCATGGCGAAAATCAGGCCGATCGTAACGCCAGTGGTCACCCCGCAAGGTGGCGGCGCGGCCGCTTCGATTCGATTTTGAGCGTGCAGGGAAGAAACCGGAGAAGAACGAGAATGAGTAAGCCAACGCGTATCGGTGCTCTTCTAATTGCCTCGCTACTTCTTGGAGCCTGTTCGCTGCTGGTTGATTTTGATCGCAGCAAGATCGCGAGTGATGTCGACGCGGCCGTCAAGAGCGATGCAACGGTGGCGCCCCCTGCGGACGCTGGCGATGCCTCCACTGCAGACGCATCTGGTGATGCCCCCACTGCAGACGCATCTGGTGATGCCAATGTCGACGCAAACGCCGACGCTTCATCGAGCGACGCGGATGCGGCTTCGCAGGATGCGAGCGACAGCTCCCCAGGCGATGCAGACGCGCAAACGGAGGCCGCGACGGACGCGAGCGTTAACGACGCTTCGGACGCAACCGACGACGGCGGGTGATTGCCGATTCAATCAGAGGGCTTCGATCACCCGCTCCAAATTAGATGCAAGCATCACGGGCTGGTTGGCGCGGGCACTCGAAATGCCCGCGAGAGTCCGCTCGTGGTAACCGAGTTTGAATTCTGTGAACTTCAGTCCGCTTGCGGTCGAAATGACCACCACGCGCTCGTTGCGTGAAATAGTACCCTTCGCGATCAATTTGAACAGGCATGCGAGCGCGACACCGGTGTGTGGACAGGTGTAAAGCCCCGTGCGATCGGCGCGGGCGGCGGCGTCGGCCAACTCGTCTTCGCTTGCCTGCTCGACGACCCCGTTCATTGCGGCGAGGGCGGCCATTGCGCGTGGCGCACTTACCGGATTTCCAATTTGGATGGCGCTTGCCAAGCTCTTCTTTGCCGCGACGGGCGCAACGTTCCTTTTGCCTTCCACGAACGCGCGGTACATCGGATTCGCGTTCTCGGCCTGCGCCACGCACAGCCTTGGCAGACGATCAATGAGTCCAAGTTCGCGCATCATTCGGAACCCCGCATGCAGCGCAGCGGCGTTTCCCAGGTTGCCACTCGGCAAGATCACCCAATCGGGTGGCGTCCAGCCAAGTTGCTGGGTGATTTCGATGCCAACCGTTTTTTGCCCCTCGATGCGAAGTGGATTCATCGAATTTGCGAGATAGACAAGGCCGCGCTGAGCGAGCTCTGAAATGACGGCCATGCACCCATCGAAGTCCGTTTCGAGCGCGAGCACGCGCGCACCGTGCGCAAGTGGCTGCACGAGTTGTGCGTTCGAAACAAGCCCCTTTGGCAAGAGGACCACGACGGGAAGTCCAGCAATCGCCCCATACGCAGCAAGAGCGGCCGATGTGTCGCCGGTGCTTGCGCATGCAATCGCCCGAATGGAAAGCGCGCCTGACTTGATCGAGTGACTTACTTGGCTGACTAACGCTGTCATCCCGAGATCCTTGAACGACCCCGTGTGCGAGTCGCCGCAGAGCTTCACCCAAAGGTGTTCCATCCCAAGTTCACGAGCAAGGCGGGTGGCGCGCAAAAGATTCGATGTGCCCTCGTTGGTCGTAATGATGGCCTCGTCAGGAACATCGGGTAGCACCCATTCGCGTTTCGCCCAAACGCCCGAGCTATATGGAAATGCGGAGCTTTTGTACCGGGAGTCGAACAAACTCTTCCACTCCGTGGCCGAGCGCGTGCGCAGGGCGTCAATGTCGTGGTGAACCTCGAGAAGGCCGCCGCATGTTGGGCATCGATAGATGGCTTGCGTGAGCGGGTAACCTCCGGGACAACCGGCGAAACAGCGGAATTCTGCGTGTGGCGTTGTCATGATGAGAGCCTTGGAGGGTTACGGTTGGCAGCGCAGTACTGTGCCGAGCGACGAGATGATTTGCGGTTTGCATTTCCATCCATTCGCTGCGGAGCAGTCTGTATCTGTACCGCAAACGTCGACGCATCGAGACCCAGATGTGGTGGCGCTGCACCGATTGCTTGCGCATTCGCTCGCGTCCGCGCAGGACTCACCAATTTTTTTCGCCCCGCGGGTGTCGACCGTGTAGTTGCAAAGTGAATAGAGCCCGGACGTTGACAGACGGTGATTGTTGCATGTAAGCGCAAATTTCCCCGAGGAGCCAAGAGTGACCGAGCCACACGAAGCTGTCGAGCGGCAAGGTGCAATGCATCGATCATAGAAGGAACCGCCCCCGTTGAGGGAAAGACACAGTCCAGACGCACAATCCGTGTCATCGAAGCAGTCCGAGCCCACTGCAAATCCGGTCCGCAAAACACACGCGAACGTACGTAGATCACCGGATTTCGTGAGCGTGCATGTCAGCCCGTTCGTGCAATCGCTCTGTGCGCAACATGAATCCATGCATCGCTTGTCAGTCCCACAGAGTGCGGACCGGCAGTCACTGTTTTGGGTGCATGATCCGCCGGATGCTTGGGTCCCCACGCTCGAGCCTCGTCCAAGCCAAGCGGGCTTGCTGCAGTAGTTGCCTCCGGTGGCGGCGGCGCTACATACGAAACCATCTGGGCAATCGATAGTTGTGCAACATGAGCGCGTGCAAACGTTTCCACCCGCTGCCGTGTGCACGGCGGTTGAGAGCATTTGGGCGTCTGCGCAGAGAAGGCCGGTGTCGCATGCGGCGTCGGAAGGGCACGGGCTTCCCGCGGGGAGTTTTGCATCGACGCACTTTTGCGTTGTCGAGTCACAAACCTGACCCGTTGCGCATCCCGTTGTGCTGCACGCGGTTCTTGCATCGACGCAGCCTGTGCTTGGGGCGCAGATTTGTCCCGCGGGGCACACGCGGTCTGCGTTGTCGATCGTGCCGTCACAATCGTCATCAATATTGTTACATGTTTCCGTGGCGCCGGGTTTCACGTTGGGATTCGAATCGTCGCAGTCTTGTCCCATAACGCGACCGTTCTCGACAACGGGGTGACCTGTGCGCGCGTCGTACTTCCCGCACACTGTTGCGCCATCGCCATCTTTATCACTGAGAGGACCGTCGTCGACGAGCCCGTTGCAGTCGTTGTCCTCGCCGTCGCACAGATCGTCGGAGGCGCACGGAACGCATGCGCCCTGATGGCAGTACGACTGGGGTGCGCAGACATCGAGTGATGTGCCTTCGCATGTCACACTGGACACGCTCGTGCGAACAAGCGCCTGGCATCCAAGGAGCGCAAACGCTGCCAGTAGCCATCGAGCGCGTGGGCGACTGTTCACTTGAACTGCCCTCCGAAAGAGAGCGCAGTTCCGTTGATCTGAAGGCCGACGCGCGCTTCAGGGTGATCGAAACGAAGCGCGTACAGAAGCACGGCTGTCACAGCACCCGCTGCCCCCACACCAAAGGCAATGTCCGAAACGGCGGCCCGCGTTGACGTTGCAGAGGCTTCGTCCTGTACGCTTTGATACGAACGGACTGATGACGTTCTGGGATTACTTTCTGGTTGCCCTGCGAGTGCCAACACCCCGAAGGTTGTGCCGACGGCGACACCACTGAATCCGAGTGCGCCAGCGGCCCATGTCCATCCGTCAAGTTTCCCTCTACGAGGCTTCGACGGGGGCAGGGGCGGCCTAGGCGAATCGGGCTTTGGGGTCACCGGCGGTGACGTGCGGCGTGCTCCTTCGAGGCGCTTAATCGACGCGCGGGCTCGCTCGCGCTCGGCATCGGGGATGTTCATCAATTCGTATCTTTTCAAGTAACGAATTGCGTCGTCGATCGTGCCAAGCTTCTCGTGAACCACTGCGAGGTTATAAACAAGCTCGGCTCCCGTGGGATCGAGGGCGTAGGCAGTCTCGAGCTCTCGAACGGATTCTCGATATTCGCCCTTTCGGTAGTGCTCCTTGGCCCGCATGAAGTGCGTATGTGCTTGTTCCAAGGCTTCATTCGAGCGTGGCGCATTGGGCGGCTCGGCTGCAACGCTAGGCGAGGCACTGCCCGTGATATGGACTACCACAAGCAGAGACGCCAAGAAGGACGGTCGCCACCGCATACTCTTCGGAGAATACGCGGCCGAGACGGGCCCTGTCAGCTTCTACGTCGCAGCACGACAACGAAGGGAGTGCGGATGGCGCCCATGCAAATGAGCCGTGGGATTTCGATGGTGTGGCGAGGGGCTTCACCACACCATCACGTGCTCTTCTTCGGAAGGCGTACGATTCGGCCCGAACCTGCAAGAAGATCGGTCACCGTGGGGGCGTCCATGGGGCGGGCGAAGAGGTACCCCTGTGCGAGCTGGCAGCCCAGCGATTCAAGGCGAATGTGCTGTTCGGCTGTCTCGACCCCTTCGGCGACGACTTCCATGCCAAGGTTTCGAGCAAGCGTCACAATCGCGCGTACGAGTTCCAGGTTGTCGGCTCCGTCTTGGCTCGACATGCCGTTGACGAACGAACGATCGATCTTGAGCGTGTCGATTGGGAAACGCATCAAATAGCTAAGCGATGAGTAGCCCGTTCCGAAGTCGTCAATACTGATACTCACGCCGAGAGCCCTTAGCTCGCGCAGCATCTGGGCGGCGCGATCCGCGTTCTCCATAAGACCGCTTTCGGTGAGTTCAAGGCGCAAATTTTGGGCGGGAAGCTGCGTTTCGTCCAGCACGCTGCGAACTTCCGTCGCTAGTGTTGAACGGGAAAGCTGTCGGCTCGACAGGTTCACGCTCACGTAGAGGGGAGCTGGCGAGAGCTGCGACCACTCGCGAATTTGTCGACACGCTTCGTGAAGGACCCACGAACCAATGGGCACAATGAGGCCCGTTTCTTCAGCGGCCGGAATGAACTCGGCTGGCGATACAAGCCCTCGTTGCGGATGGTTCCATCGTACAAGTGCTTCGAACCCGAGTACCGTTTGATCCCGTAGACTCACGATCGGCTGATACACGAGGAAGAATTCGTGACGCTCGATCGCGCGACGCAGGTCGGTATCGAGGTGCAACTGCGCGACGGCTGACTGGTGCATGGAGGGATCAAACAGAGCACTTCGAGCTTTGCCACTTGCCTTGGCTCGGTTCATCGCGGTATCCGCATCGCGCAATACGTCTTCAGCGGCGTCGTAGTGTGTCGACGAAAGGGCAATGCCAATGCTTACGGTGGTAAAGGCTTCGTGCCCATCGAGTTTGATTGGCTCCGCAAACGCCTCGTGGATGCGTTC
>JAHFDX010000307.1:1734-5308 GCA_023248785.1 Myxococcales bacterium | reverse complement strand
AGGCACGCGTTGCCGCAGTGCCCGGAAGTGGATTCGGCGCACCGGGGTACGTGCGGTTTAGCTATGCGCACTCCGAAGCACGCATTCTGGCCGCGATTGAGGTGATGAAGCGGTGTGTGGCGGACGCGAAGGGGTGACGAAGCCGAACGACCCCACCCCCCGACGTTGACCTCGACCTCGACCCCGAAACTAGCGCGTCCCATTTTTGCCTGGCCATTCGCGCTTGCTCCTCTGTACCCTCCCAAAGCTCAAGCACACGCTTGCATGGTTTCGGTAGCTCTGCCGTCGAACGCGGAGGGCGTGCCATTGGGGTACTTGTCGAAAGGGAGCTTCGCATGAACAGTCGTAAACTCGAACGAATCATCCAGGGCTCGGTGGTGGCGGTGATCGGTGCGATCCCGTTTCTCGCCAACTGCTCGAGCGCCCTCTGCTGCACCGATTACTCGCCCGGCAAAGACATGAGCGCGGTCGACTTTGGTGTCGATGCGTCGATCAAGGGCGAGTTTGTAGCGCTCGCCCAGGCGTCGGGTGATCTGTCGGCTGTTGCCAACGGGGCGCTCGTTGATACCGAGGGGGCGTGTACGGCGATTGCGACCGATCTCGGCGTGACATCCGCGGACATCGATGCCGCTACGGCGGGCAAGACCGGTGGCGCGCGTGTTGCGGCCATTTGCGGATTGGCAAAGGGCAAGCTCCCAAGCGGAATCACCGTGACGGTCTCGCCGATTACCTGCTCGGCCAGCGTCAAAGCGAAAGCAAGCTGCCAAGGAGGCTGCACCGTCGACGGCAAGTGCGACATCAAAGTCAATCCACCCAAGTGCACGGGTGGAACGCTTCAGATCTCGTGCAAGGGCGAGTGCAAGGTGGAAGGCAGCGCAAAGATCAGCTGTGAAGGCGAATGCGGCGGTTCATGCGAAGGCTCGTGTACTGCGACGGCGGGCGCGACCGTGGAGTGCAAGGGCAAGTGCGAAGGCACGTGCCAAGGCAGCACCGACAGTGGTGGCAACTGCAATGGTCAGTGTAAGGGCACCTGCAAAATGTCGGGTGGCGCGACGGTGAGCTGCTCGGGAACGTGCAGCGGCAAGTGCGATGCGTCGTGCAAGGCATCGGGCGGCGTCTCGGCCAAGTGCTCGGGCAAGTGCGATGCGGATTACGAACCGATTAGCTGCGAGGGTGGAAAGCTCGAAGGAGGATGCCAGGTGAGCGCCAACTGCGAAGCGAGCTGTCAAGCGAGTGCCGAAGCGAAGGCTGAGTGCACCCCACCAGAGCTCGTGATTGACGCGGGCGCCAACGGCGCCGCTGCGGTCGCAACGCTTCAACGCAATCTTCCCGTCATCTTGACCGTCATCAAGGCGCGTGGAGAGGCATTCGTGAAGACGGGTTCCGCGCTTGTGACTGCAGCCGGCAACGTTTCGGCGAGCGGCAAACTTGGCGTGAAGGGCATTGCGTGTGCTGCGCGTATTCTCGAAGACGTCACGGCAGCGACCGGCAACATGACGTCCGCGCTGAGCGCTTCGGCCACGCTCACGGGTGGCGTGACGCTCAATTAACTGCCGATTGCAGAAGCAAAGAGCGGCCCTCCCTCCGGGGCCGCTCTTTTGTGCGCGATTGACGGGTCTTGTCCTCCGCCGTAATCGGACAGCGATGAGTACCGAAGTCTCAAGCCGCGTGATTGCCGAGGGTGATCCCATCCCGCGCGTGAAAAATGTGCTGCTCGTGATGAGCGGCAAGGGAGGCGTGGGCAAGAGCTCGTGCGCGACGAACCTCACGATGGCCATCCATCGCGCGGGGTATCGCGTAGGTCTTCTTGACGCGGACATCTACGGCCCGTCAATTCCAACGATGCTCGGTGTTTCCGGGCGGCCGGTATCACTCGACGGAAAGACCATCGAGCCGCTCGAGCGCTTCGGTATCAAGATGATGTCGATAGGCTTCATGCTCGAAGATCCAAAGCAAGCCGTCATCTGGCGTGGCCCCATGCTTCACGGCGCGCTTCAGCAGTTTCTCGGAGACGTAAACTGGGGAGAGCTTGATTTTTTGGTGATCGACTTGCCCCCCGGCACGGGCGATGTGGCCCTCACTCTTTCGCAACGCTTGCGTGTGACGGGCGCCGTGATCGTTACAACCCCGCAGCCGGTGGCCACCGACGACGTATTCAAGAGCGTCGCGATGTGCAAGAAGGTGAACATTCCCGTTCTTGGCGTCGTTGAGAACATGAGTTACTTCATCGACACGGCTGGCGTGAGGCACGAACTTTTTGGCTCTGGAGGCGGCCAGGCCGTTGCGGAATTTGCCGAGGCACCCCTCCTCGGCCAGCTTCCCCTCGATCCGCAAGTGCGTGAATGGGCCGACAAGGGAACACCGGTTGTGCAAGCTGCGCCCTCGAGTGTGGTGTCGCAAACATTCGGCGCGATTGCTGCCAAGCTGGTCGAAGTGGTTGAAGCGCACCATGCAAGTGCCTCAAACGAAGGCGCGCCGATCATCGATCGCAGCGGTGGTTCGGGCGGGCATAAGCGCCTGCCCGTGATGAAGTAGAAGAAAATGGAACCTCAATAGTTATAATTCGAGAGACTCCTTTGGGCCGCCGTTGGCACCGACATTTAGGTAAGTAATGGCGCAGGGAGGCTCACATGAGGTTGCGAGGCGTTGCGACATCGGCATCGATCACACTGTTGATGATCGCGTGCAGTGAGTCAGGAACGCGCCCAGCCCCCGCGAGTCAGTTCGACCCAACGAGTCCTGCCGAAGGCGCGGATGCAACCGTTGCAAGTAATGACGCGGGGTCGTTCGTTGTTGGCGGCGACGGGGATGCCGCATTCGATCCGGATGCGTATTGGGCCAAAGATCCGCCTCCTGCCTGGTGCGGACCAGACGGCGGAGGCAAGCCAGCCACGCCCGGGCGCACGCCCGACTGTCCGAGCGATAAGAATCGCCAAGGGTGCCCATGCACAAAGCCCGGCGAACAGATCGCGTGCTGGCCGGGCTACCGAAAGAATCGAAACCTTGGCATTTGCAAAGATGGCATAGCCACTTGCCAATACATCAACGAAACCACATTGCAGTGGGGGCCGTGCGAGGGATACGTGCTTCCGGATCCGGCAGCGAAGCAAGGCAAGCGGGCATGTATGTGCTTCTCGGAAGGGGAGTGGAAGATCGACAACGTGTCGCCATGCTTCTTTCAAGTGACGAATGGAACCCAAACGTCGCTGTATGCGCTCTCCACGTTGAAGTCGACGACGCAGTGCCCGCAACTGACCACGGCCGACGTCCCTCCGAAGGCACCTACTGAAGCGTTCTCAGGGAACACGCTGAAGGTCGACTGCGAGGGATCCTTTACGTTGTACTTCACGCTGCGCGCGGGAAGTTTTGCGCAACCAAAGGGCACCGATTGTGTCCTGGCGCGTGTATCCACGCAGGGGACGTATCCCGTGAAAAATCAAGTCACGCCCTTCCCGGATCTTCCCGGGTGGGTTGCTTCGGATGCCACGTGCGTAAAGCAATTTTACGACACGGGCGGGTACGCCGAGATCAGCGTCAAAGGGCAAAGCTGGCTCTGTGAAACGATCGATGACGG
>JAHFDX010000307.1:0-1724 GCA_023248785.1 Myxococcales bacterium | reverse complement strand
ACGTGTTCCAGCGCTTCAATTACTGCCCGCTCAAGTGCAACGAGGACGCACACAAGAGCGATCCTGAGTGCCTGAACTGCACGAACGGCGCGGGCGGCCGATTCTAATTCCCGTCATTCTGAGCGAGCTCGGCGAAACCGAGGGAGTCGAAGGACCCCCTTGTGAATTCTGGATGCTCCTTCGCTACCTGCGATCACTCAATGACAAACGCGGCGTGTAGACCTGCACAGCTCAACCGCACGGGTTTCCATGTTTCGGGTGGCACGCAAACCGAGATCGTGGTTTGATCCTCGTGCGCCCGGTCTCATGGTGTGAACCCCCCCAACATACCCCGTTCCGCCATGCGGGCTGGGCGCTCTTTTCTCTTTCCAGGCGTTCCAACTCAGGGGACGAACGATCGGAAATTCGGGCGTTTTCCCAGGGATTAACGCCGGATGCCGCTCTTTTTCACGGCTGCTAGCAGCTCGACGTCTTGCTCTTTCTTTAGAAGGACGCCAAGGAACGGCAGCTCACGAATGAGCCGATCGGTCCCCACACCCGACTGCATGAGCACGCTTATCCAATCGACGAGCTCGCTGGTCGACGGGCGCTTTCGAATACGGGGCACGGTTCGAAGCTCATAGAATGCAACGACAGCCTGATCAATGAGGGCATCGTCAATGCGTGGATGGTGCACGCGCACGATGCGTTTCATCAGCTCCTGATCTGGAAAATCGATGAAGTGAAACACGCACCTTCGCAAGAATGCGTCGGGCAGTTCCTTTTCATTGTTCGACGTAATGATCACGACGGGCCTCTGCGCGGCCACAATTTCTTCATTCGTCTCGTTGATGAAAAACCGCATCTTGTCGAGCTCGTGAAGAAGGTCGTTTGGAAACTCCAAATCGGCCTTGTCCACTTCATCGATGAGAAGCACGACGCGCGTTGGTGAAGAGAACGAGCGACCAAGCGGGCCAAGCTTGATGTACCGCTTGATGTCTTTGACATCGCCATCACCGAAGCGCGCGTCGTAGAGCCGCTGCACGGTGTCGTAGACGTAAAGTCCATCTTGAGCACGAGTGGTCGACTTCACGGGCCAATGAATGAGCGGTAGTTCGAGCGACTCGGCGACCGCTTGGGCGAGCAACGTCTTGCCCGTTCCCGGCTCGCCCTTCACGAGGAGCGGTTTTTCGAGGGCCAACGCACAGTTGACGGCGGCTTCGAGCGAATCATTGGTGAGGTAGCCAGTGGTCCCGGTAAATTTACGAAAGGGAAGCGTGGTCGAAATCACTTCTTCTTTCATGCCGGGAGAATGTGGCCAACGCAAGATTAACCCGCGGCTAGGTTCGCAAGTCTCCTGCAATGTGCGTACGATCATGGGGTGGTCCTCAAGGCTCCCGATGTCTATTTGCCTTCACGCGCAAACGTGGAGCGGGCACTTTTGCGTCTTGCGAAGGACGTTGGCGACTCGAAGGTTTGTACGGAGGAAGCCACACGACGCGACTACGCTGCGGACGACAGTGACGTTGAGCCGCGAATGCCCGACGCGGTCGTCATGGCTCGCTCGGCAGACGACATCGAAAAAACGCTCGCCATCTGTTCCCAAAACGACATTCCAGTGACGCCGCGCGCAGCGGGCACCGGCCGTACGGGCGGTGCGACATGCGTGCCTGACGGTGTTGTGCTTGCCACGCATGAACTCTCTTCGTTTCGCGATCTCGACCGAAAAAATCGCATCGTTCGTG
>JAHFDX010000306.1 GCA_023248785.1 Myxococcales bacterium | reverse complement strand
CCGACGATGGCGACGGCGACACGTCGAAAGAAGCGCGCGCGGTCGCCTTCTCGCTACTCGCGCTTAGCCCCCTCTTTCATGCATTGAGTTGCCGATCTCCCCGGGCATCGATCTTTTCGATGCGCCCGCTTTTGCCCGCTTGGCTCGCGCTCTCACTCGCAGTGAGTGCGGGCGTGCATTTCATCTCCATTCTTGTCCCACCCCTTCGGGTCGTCTTTCAAACCTATCCGTTACACGAGCGAGACTGGATCTTGCTCGTCTTGCTTTCAGTGTGCGTCATTCCTACCGTCGAGATTGCAAAGTGGGTCCTGCGACGCATCGAATGGGATTCGACCGTTAGAGCGCCGCATTGACGCCATTGCCCATTGGAGATGATGGTGCGTGATGCAATTGCGTATGCCGATCACATGCCTCTTTGCCATGGCGTGCGGCGGTCAAACCACGACGTTGTCCGCGAAAAGTGTGCCGGCACGTCCAACGTCCGCAATCACACTGAGCGAACCGATCTTCAAGACCGCCGAATCGGAACACGTGTCACCAACGTACGCCGGCCTTCACGCACCAAAAATTGGCGTCGTCGCGCAACCGACTCTTGATGGCGTGCTCGGTGATTGGCCAGAGCTCATTGAAACCTCAGTTCATTCCGGAACAAGCACGCCGAAGAGTCGCGTAGGGCTCGTGTACGACGACGAACGACTCTTTGTAGCTGCGGAAGTTGCCGATCCGATGCTCCAGCGAACTGAGCGCTTTCTTTCAAACGAAGATGTTGGTGAGCTGCACCTCGGCGTGCCTCGCGACGGAGGCGCGCTCGACACGATCATTTTGAAGTTTTTCGTGGGAAAAATCGGAGAGAGCGAAGGCGCCGTGACGGATGCTCGCGGCAAGAAGTTGGTAGGCGCGCACATCGTGGAGTCTGCAACCTCGGGCGGATATTCGCTCGAGGCATCGGTTCCTTGGCGGAGTTTTCTGCGAAGCGATCACGCCCGCGTGGGTCTTCGTGGCGCATGGGTGTCGCGTGACGGAGGCACGGGCTCAACGTCGGCCACTGCGAAATTCGATGGCGCGCCGGCTTCTTGGCCATGGATCCCGACGGAGCCCGAACTCGCCGTCATGGCTTCGGGAGTGCCAGAGCAAGGACTGCGTGTCGCGCATGTCACGAACCTGATCGGTTCGCCGGAGTTTGAAGCGATGCTGACCACGTCGAATACGGCGTACATCGTTGGGCCCGCTTTCGCGGGCGGCACTGCATTCGCATCAAGAAAAGTAACTGGGAAAATTACAAAATCTGCCGTTGCGACTGCAGGTGCGCCTCGTCGCATCCTCGTCGAAGTGCAGACGCCCGAAAAAACGGACACGCCGGCCCACTTAGAAGTCTGGCACGTAACGGGGCAGGGCATCGAAGTGGATTTTTCGCACGGCCTTCGTCATGTCGAAGGAACAGCGACCTGCGAGAATCGATGGGCGTTACGAGGGGCCACACTCGAACTGCGCGGGCAAGGTCACGCGTGCGCGCTCGATCTGTTGAAGGGTGCAAGCGCTGCAGGCATGGCCATGCTTCGGCAACCCAGCGACCGCCTCGACGTGGCTCTTTCAAGAGGCGACGTACGAGAAGCCTACGTTGCTGCGATCTCCGAAGCTCTTTCCAAGGGTCGAAATGAAACGTTATCAGTAGCGAATTCCGCTCCGGTCCCGCCCTCCGACGTCCCTCCGCCGCAACTGGCCAAGCGCGACACGCACATCGAGGCGTACCTGCGTGCACGACAGCTCCCCTTACAGACGAAGCCAACACAGGTTTTGAACGCAGACCTTGATGGCGATGGCAAAGACGAAACCACGGCCCTCTTCGGCGGTGAGTTGGTTGTTTTCGGCGCCACGTTTCTTTCGGGCGAGCGTTACATCACGCTTCGGCCGGGTGGTGTTGGTGAAGTGTCGACGATTACAAAGATCCAACCGGCGCGGACGGAGAGTGGCGCCCAGCTTTGCATTCGGTCTATGCACAGGCTCGCGAGCGAATCCAGCGCGCCCGTGCTGCTCGAAACTCTCGCGTGCTACCGCATCGTCGCAGACAAATCCGAGCAAACCCTTTGGGTTGAAGTAGGGCGAAAGGAGGGCGCGAATCAAATCGTTACATCGGTTGTCACCGGCAATGGAAGCATCGCGGTGACGACGACGCGCATCGTGGGATGGAGCCAAGCTGAGCCGCCGCCCTCGCCTCCAAAAGAAGTGCACTCCGCCCCCTTCCCGTGGATTTCGGACACGATGCGTTACGAATGGCGTGCAGGCGCGTGGAACCTGTCCAAGTAGAGGCGCTTTTCATTGTGAATCAGATCAGCACAATACTGTTTCAGTTATGCTGATTGTCGAATTAGAGTCGCGAGCTACCTTCCGCCCGTTCTGGAGGTAGTCATGGATCAAGAAGTTCGACGCGCCGCTCTACGGGCAGCAGCAAAAATAGCGTTGTTCACAACGGCGGCGACAGCATTTGGATGCAGCAGCAACGTGGAGCCCCTTGAAAATCTCGATGACCCGAGCGTTTCGGGGGATGAAGGCTCAACCGATAACAGCAGCGACGAAATGAGAAAGCGGAAGAAGCGCGATGCGGGGAAAGCCGACGCCTCACCCACTGGCAACTGCTCAGATACGTCTGCAAATCAGTTCGAGTGCTGCAAAGCTCAGCTGAAGGCAACATTTCCTCCAGATAGCGGAACGCAACTGCCAAAACCGTCGGACGAAACGAAAGCCTGCTGCCACGTTCTGGCGAGTCACTACGACCAGGCGGCAAGAGCGAACAACACCAACGCGTGGACCTGGGGCGACGATTCTCGCGTTAAGTGGCAATGTTGCTCGGCTATCGGATGGCAAGGCTCCGCTACCTGTACGCCGTGGGGGCCCCCGGTGCCGCCCTCGATGCCAAAGAGGCGTGACGTGGCCCATCCGCTCGCCGAGGTCGCGTGATGGACGGTTCATCCATGTCGGCCGAGAGGGTTCTGCGCGATCTGCGTAAGGATTCACGAGCACTCATGCCAGAAGTTCCAGCGGTGCCCCACCTGGAGCAAGCGGGAATTGCCACGTGGACCGGTCGAATGATCAACGAATACTCGTCAGCGATCGTGTTCGAAGGGCTTGCACGGCAGCTCGAGGGTGCCGGCATGGATGACGAAACGGTTCGCGCCTGCGCCGAATTCGCAAATGAAGAGCGACGGCACGGTGTGCTTTGTGGAGCCGTGGTTGAAGCACTCGGGGGCACCGCGGTGTTCGTTGCCCCGGTGCAGGACGAGTTCCCCGAGCACGGGGATGTATCGCGCGCCGAAGCAGCGCTACGAAACGTGATCAGCATTTCGTGCATGAGTGAAACGATCGCAGTGTCACTCATTGGCGCTGAGCGCCTCGAGATGCCAGAAGGCGCATTGCGCGAGCTGCTCACAAGCATTTACGCGGACGAAGTGGGCCACGCGCGCTTCGGGTGGCGGCTCGTTCCGAGGCTCATTGAACTTCTCGAGCGCGATGCGCAGGCGTTAGGAAGCGACGGATGGTGCGAGCGACTCGCAGAATACCTCGCGATTGCGTTTGATGCCCTGGAGACGCATGAGCTTGCGCATCTTAATCCACACGCGGCCCCTCCAGCGGAAGGCGCGTGTCTCGGATTGTGCAACGGCAGCGATGCGCGATCGCTGTTTTACTCCACGGTGACCGACGTCATTGTGCCTGGTCTTGAACAATTCGGTCTGCCAGCAGCAGATGCGTGGGCGCGACGCTCGGAAGTCAAGCAAGCAGCCTGAGCAACCGTTTGCAGTGCGCCGAAGGAAGGCTGCTGAGATAGGACTCAGCGGCACGTGAGCTCAGCCATCCCTCCGCGCGGTGTGTGCGTGCGAGCACTCGCACCTAGATATTCCGATGAAAAATTTGCGAGTGTGTGGACAATTATTACGTTAAGTTCACCATGAAACCGTCGGATGAACCGAGGTGGGGCATGGGACAGCAACGTTGGCTGCACTCGCGATGGACACGATGGCAAGTAGCAACCGTAGGGGTCATAGGCGCGAACGGACTCTTTTGCGTTTTGACCGCGATGGCCGCACCCGCAACGAAGGCGGGATTGCGTGATCTCGATCCGAAAACCGGATTGCCGAAGACGTGGGACTCGCGCGTCGGGCGGCTTCCGGTCGAAGACAAATTCAATCTCGACTTTGGGCGAGGCAAGAGGCCGGCACCTAAGCCGCACCGTACGTGTCAGACCTACGGAAAGGCGGACTGCTCCGATCAGGCGTTTGTAGCCAAGTGCCCGAACGTGGCTCAGGCGTGCAAGTCGTTTCAAGAGCTCGATGCGTGCGCGAACAATCCTTCGGCTGGAAGCAGCTGCGGCACCAACTTCTATAACGCACACAAAGCCGAAATCGACGGCGTCCCAAAAGCGAAGCGCGTGGTTCCGTCGCGCCGATCGTTGGGCACAGAATCGAAGAAGGTAGGGTTCGTCAAAACCGATCGGGCGAAGGTGACGGTCAAAGGAATGGATCACGCGTTTGCGACGCGTCTTTCGCATCCTTCGGTCTCCGGCGCGGGCGGCGGCAGCGAGTCGCAACATCTCACGCACATGAAGAAGGCGATCGACAAGATTGGCGCCGGCGGAAACGTTACGGGGCTCATTGACAGCTGCGACGAGTACGCCGCGCGAAAGTACCTTTCGCTCACACAGTTCGACGCCGAGGTGTCGAAGAACCAACGCGATCCACGAAAGACCTACGACTTAATCTATTCAAAGAAGTGGGAGTCGGTGGTGAGTCAACGGAAGGTCCTCGACTCCGAAGGAAAAGTCGCTGGGATCGCACCGAAGGCAGAGCTCGCAGCAACCGGCGAGATCCTTCCCAGCAAGGTCGAATGGATCCCGCTCAAGCTGGAGGCTTCCATCAGCGAGGCCCGAAACGCGTTCCTCGGCGCGGCTTCTGGATTTGGGCGCAGCTACGACAGTGACACGAGCGACATGCCGTTTGTCAACACGACGAACATTCCAGACTTCACGAATCGAAAGGAACCCATCGCCACGTTGGGTCTTCCCGACTTCGCGCCCAACAGTCCAATCAAGAAGGAAATTGAAACGTACGTAAAAAAACAAGAGATCTTCTTCAACCAAGCGTTCTTTCGCCGCAAACCTGTAACAGGCTCGATGGTCACGGAGACCTTCGACTGGCACAAGGCAAAGAACAACGCGCTTCGGCAGAACGACGAAGACGACAAGCCAGGACGTTTCACCGACGAAGAGCTACGGATCCGATACGACAAGCAGCACGACTTGAGCGCGCTTGTTGCGCGACGAAACGAGATCGCAGGATTTGTCCGCGATGTGGGTGA
>JAHFDX010000305.1 GCA_023248785.1 Myxococcales bacterium | reverse complement strand
CACTTCCGAAATCATCTTGAGCAAACTCTCGTCAACGCCCGGCCCGAGGCCCACGCTCGTCACCGTGATTCCCTCAGCCGCCATGGTCGTTACAAGCTCGCGGATGCCGTTCGTGGGGGCAACGCCATCGGTGAGTAAGATTGCATGCTTGCGTTTGGCCCGAGCTGGTCCCAGCGTTTGATAGGCCGCATCGAGGGCTGGAAAGATCTGCGTGTCGTCACCAGCAACAATCTTTGCAATATCGTTTTGAATCCGCGACCTGTGTCGCGCTGCCGTGAGCCGAACCACGCGCACGGGCTTTCCATCAAACGCGATCACTTCCACAAGATCGCCCTGAGCGAGCACATCCACCGCAGCCTTCGCGGCCTGCTTTGCCATCTCCAATGGCAGTCCGGTCATCGAACCCGAGCGATCGATGACAAGCGACATTGCGACCGCAGGCTCTTCGCGGCGCTTGTCCGCATCCATGCGAACAGGAAGAATTCGCTCAAACGTCGTGTTGGCCCAACCTCCGAGAGAATACCCGTTCGGGCCACCTGCGAAGAGAAATCCTCCGCCAAGATCCCGCATATATTGCTCGATCGCCTCTTGCTGCACGAGTGACACACCATCTGCCGGCGTGTCGCTCACGATCACAAAATCGTATCGCTCAAGCTCGCGCATTCCCGCTGGAAGCTCGCGAGGTCCCCGAACATCGACGTCGAACTGCTGCGCCGTAAGCGCACCTTGAAGGTAGTTCGCTCGAGCCGGATTGCCTTCAACATAGAGAACCGTGGGCGGGCCGGGAACGATCACCGACGCAGTCATGTGGTTGTTTTCGCGAAATCGATCGTGAGTTGCTTCATTTAGATCGAGCGCATACGTCACCTCACCGGCAACGCGAACCACGCTCTTGAACGCGACGTCGTTGTCACCGGCGCGAAGGTTCACCTTGCGAACGCCGTCGAGGCCGTTGATTGCCTCGCCTTGACGAAGCGTAAGCTTCACTTCTTGCTCACGACTGGAAAACACGGTGGCACGTACCTCGAAGGGCTCACCGACACGCACTTGGTCTGGAACGCGAAGTTCGCGCAACGCAACCTCGGCAGGAACCGGTCTCGTATACGGGAAGGTAAACACATGAACGCCGTACGCGCGCGCTCGTGCGGCTTCCGAGAGCACGTCTCCGTCGGTTTGCACGCCGTCGGAGAACACCGCCATGCGGCGCAAGTAGTCGGCGGGCAAAAGTCCGTACCCGAGACGCATCGCAGCAGCGATGTTCGTTGCAGACCCCGGCCCGGCCGTACGCGCGGGCTCCGAAGAACCGTGCCTTTCGATGCGAGGGATCTCCTTCACGTCGTCGGGCAAAATGACCACACGCGCTTCGCGGGCAAACGTGACTAGTCTCACAAGGCCATCGGCTCGCTTGCTGGAGAGCGCCTTCGTAATCGCAAGCCGCGCATCGTCAAGCGCCTCGTCGGGCACGGAATCAGAGACGTCGACCAAGAACACCGTGCACACTTTGTCCGATGTGGTCGTGCGAGTAAGGCGACTAAGTCCAAGTCCGAGCGACAAGACAAACGCCACGCGCAGTACCAACGAGAGCGCCCGTTGCGGCCAAGGAAGATCGGCAAGCGACCGTCCGAGCACAAAGAGGAAATACGGCGCGAGCAGTCCTATACCGATCCACCTTGGTGACAATAATTCGTAACTTGTTCCCTTGTATTCAAACGGCCACCCTGCCGAGTGAGGCCAGACAAACCGCAAATACAGGGTGAGCAGCGCGCCCGCGAAGACGAGCGTCAGAAGACTCCCAATCGAACGGCGGTTCATACGGTGACCCGCCGGTGATACGTGATCCACTCGAACGCCGTGACGAGGATCGCTGCGATGAGCAAGTAAACCCATACGGCTTGCTGAACGGGCGCCCGTACGATTGAAAGGGGCACGGCCTCGCGATCGCCAATTTTTGGCGGACCCTCTGGCGCGATGTGGGTTTCCTGTTCATCGCTTAGGTTTGCGGCGAAGAGAATCGGTGTCGCATCGGGAGTCTCCAGAAGAAGCGAAAAGAAACCCGCGCGCGTCCCTTCGAGAACGGCGCGGCCTTCATGGACTGCCACAGTCTCGATGCGCCCGTCGGGATGCGAAAGCTTTGCCCGAGAGGCGGTGCCGGGAATGCTCACACGCCACACGTCGCCTGTTCGAAAGCTTGAAAGATAGTTTGCCTCTTCGTCTGAGAACCACTGAAGCGTGTTCATCAAGAAGAGCGGCCATGCAATGCGCAGCGGCAGATCGCTCTCACGCAAATCGAAACCGACAGCAACGAATTTGTGCGCACCTCTGGTTCCCGCAACCAGGATGGCGTTTCCTTCCGAGCTTCCGACCGTCTTGTCGCCGAGGGCTGGGGTGAGCGCGTGCCCCTTTGCAACGTTGACGTCGTCGAGCGAGAGGTACCGCACAATGGGATGCTTATGATCGACCTTATCGAACCCCGGTGATTTAAGCTCTCGCCCTATTTTTACGGGGGATCCATCGCCCTGCGGATCAATGTACATCGCATGCATACTGGGCTGCGACAATGGCGTCACTCGATCGAAGATCACAATTTCCGTTCCGGGTGGTGAACCCCTTTCTGCAAACTTGCGTGGAGTAAGCTCGGTGACTTCGAGATACTCGTCGAGCAAGAGGGCTGCCTCGAGGTATGTATTGCCCTCCGTAACGACCGTGACCTTCGCCCGGCGACGCTCGGGCAACAGAGCGAACGCACGATTGTCCGCGAGCAAATTGTCGATGGTCCCCGCGAGTGGCAAGAGCTGTGCTTCGAGGCGTTGGCTCGCGCCTGATAGGTTTGGGTAAAAGCGGGGCAATCGCTCGTTTGCAGCAAGCCTGAGCTTTGTGATGTCGACCACAATTCCGTCCCCAAGCAATCGAAGCTCAACATCGGCCGGTGTGCTCGAAGCGTTCGTGACCTCAAGCATCACCTCGTAGCGCGCCTTGTCGAGCGGATACCTTCGAACCGAGAACTGCGTGATCCCAACGTTCGCTCCGGCAGAACCCACCGCGACATACTTCACGTCGACGTTGGCGAGCGAGGACCGCAACGCCGGATCGTCTGGAATCGGGAAATGGCCGTCCGAGATGATGACAATCTCTGGATGCTCGTACCCGCGAAGAGAATCTGCGGCAAATCGAAGGGCTCTTGCTGGATCGATGCGCGATTCCGTTGGGCGGAGTTCACTCGCCATCGATAGCAACGCGCTGCGATCGCTTGTAAGTGGTCCGAGCGGCGTTACCGACACATCGACCTGCGCGACGAGCGCGCGATCTGTAGCGCTCATGCTTGATACGATCTCAGTTACTTTTTGCCGTGCAACTTCGAATCGTGACGGCAGCACGTCCATCGCCTGCATCGAGGCGCTTGCATCGACGAGCACCACCATGGTGCGCCCATGAAGCGCGCGAACTTCTGGCTTCGGATCGCCGAGCGAAAGAAGAAGAAGTGCGAGCAACGCAAGTTGAAGGAGCAACGACAGAAGGCGCCGCAGTTTCGAAAAGAGCGAACTTGCGTTCTTGTCCCCTAAAATACGGTCCCAAAGGGGGCTGAAGGGCACCACAACGGCGCGCCTTTTCAACTTGAGAATGTACAAGGCCGTGATGGCTGCGCCCAACGCTCCAAAAATCGCGAGCAGTTGCCCAAAGGCGAGGCCTGCGAACATCATCGCAAGAAGCCTCCGCGCCGAAGAACGTGCAAGACGAACTCATCGACGGCAACGTCGACATTCGCCACAAGATACGGCACCTGTCGACTCGCGCAGAGGCGTTCGGTTGCATGCAGATAACTCGCGTATGCATCTCCGTAGCGACGCAAGATCGTTTCGGTCACCGTCACTTCGCGCTCGTCGCCGGTCTCGCAATCGTAGACAAGAACGTCACCCCGAAGGGCTAGCTGCTTTTCATGCGAGTCGGTCACGTGGAGAACGTACGGTTCGAACTTGTTGTATCGAAGAATGTTAATACCCGCCTCAACTCCGCGCGGATCGAACAGGTCACTGATGAGAACAGCCAACCCGCGCCGACGATGACGCGTCACGAACGTCTTCATCGCCGCTTGCAGATCCGTCTCGCCGCCGGGTGAAACGTCGCGCAGAAAACGAAAGACCTTAAAAATGCGCCCTTTCCCTCGCGTTTCCGGCATGCGTTCAATTACATCGTCGCCGGTCGTGCAAATGCACACGCGGTCGAGGTTGCTGAGCCCGACGTATGCGAGAGCCGCGCAAATTTGTTTTCCATACCTGAGCTTGCGCCCCTGCCCGAACGCCATCGACGCACTCGTGTCGAGCAGCAGGTATATGGGAAGGTCTTCCTCCTCTTCGAACAGTCGAACCAGCAAGCGATCGAAGCGTTGGTAAATGTTCCAGTCGAGATAGCGAAGATCGTCGCCCGGCTGGTATTCGCGATGGTCTGCGAACTCAATTCCGCTTCCCGTTTTTTTCGTGCGCCGCTGGGCGCGCAAACGACCCGCAACGACGCGTCGACTCACAAGCGCAAGCGTTTCGAGTTTCTTCTGAAATTCATCGTCGAACAGCTCCTCATCGCCCGCTTGTAGGGAAGGAGACGAGCGTCGAAAAAAATCCAGAAGACCCACGTTTGCTCCTTAGGTGTTCTTAGGCCTGAACCACAACCACCTTGAGCACTTGGTCGAGCACCTGGTCCGTTCGAATTCCCTCAGCCTCACCTTCGAAGTTCAAGAGAATGCGATGGCGAAGCGCCGAATGAGCGACAGCGGCAACATCTTCTGCGCTTGCGGCAAATCGCCCCTGAAAGAGCGCGCGAATCTTCGCTGCAAGGAGGACCGACTGCGCACCTCGTGGAGATGCTCCGTAGCGAACGAACTTGCGCGTCAATTCGGGCGAGTCGCTCGACGGGTGCGTCGCTTCCAGAATTCGAATGGCGTAGTCTTGAACGTGGCGAGCCACCGGAACCTCGCGCACGAGTTTTTGAATTTCGAGAATTCGAGGCCGATCGAGCACGGGCTTGGCCTGTGGCTGGTCGTTCGACGTTGTGCGATCCAATATGGTGTGCAGCTCGCTGCGCCCCGGAAATGGAACGTGAAGCTTGAGCAAAAATCGATCGAGCTGCGCCTCGGGCAGTGGGTAGGTGCCCTCCATTTCGAGCGGATTTTGTGTCGCAAGAACTACAAACGGCGGCTCCAGATCGTAACTCTGTTTCCCAATCGTGACCCGGTGTTCCTGCATCGCCTCCAACAGCGCACTTTGAGTTTTTGGCGTCGCACGGTTCACTTCGTCGGCCAGTAAAATGTGCGCGAAAATTGGGCAACGTCGAAATTCGAGCGCCTTGGCTCCGAGTTCCCCTTCGGC